>CAKTVK010000015.1 GCA_934623455.1 uncultured Eggerthellaceae bacterium
CTGCCCGCCAGAGTCTGCATTGCACCTGAAAGCATTCAATATTCGGCTCCCAAATGCAACAACTAAAAGATAGGAGACGGTGTGGAGCATCAGCACCGGAGCTGCGCAGCTGTCGCAAAATCCCGGAAGCTACCATGCCGCCCAGCGTGTTGGACTTATCTTGTCGGACGGGACGTATTTCCCGCTTCTGGAGCCAGGGGATGCGATCAAAGGCTGGAGCAAGGCGGTTGATTTCGGCATCGTCGATGCGTCAAAGGAAGTTAGGGTTGTTTTCTCGGGAAGCAGCGATATTGACAATATGGAGGACAAACGCCAGGTCGTTTCGGTGCCGAGCTATAAATTCCTCGAAGAAAAAATAACCATCAAGGCTATGGTGGACGAGAACTCCGTTTTCCGCGTTGAGCTTAAAAGCAGTATGAGAGGCAATGAACCCGCGCAGGTTTGGGAGTACGACAAGTTGAAGCTGTACTTCTCCTTGAGAGAGTGCGGACTTTAATATGGCTGAGTTGGAAAGAAGCGCGCTCGAATTCAAGAGCAACATCTACCCCGTCTTCGCAGAGCAGATCCTTTGCGATGAAGAGTTTTTGCATGCGCTCAGGGATCCTCTTGCAATCAAGGAGTTCGAGAAGCGTGCGTATCGCTATTTCCCTACCCAGCTGCAAAAGGAAATCAGGCAGCGAGGTATAGGCACGAAATGCTCTTTTTCGCCAGAAGGCGATCTATGCTGGGGAACCATCCGAGATGACGATGGGGAGATAAGAGTTGTCTGCCGATGCGAAAATCGGCAATGCCAGTATTTCCATGAGTGCAGGCCCGATCAGTTTATTGCTGAGAATGCTGAGCTGGAGGTAGGTTTACCGCAGGTTGGAACCGAAACGGAGCCGACGTGCTCGATAGAAGAGACGGCGCCCTGTGAGCCTCCCGCATTTGAAGAGATAGAGCTTGAGCAAACCGACGCGCCGTATGTTACTTGGGCATACGATAAGTCAGAGCTCCGCTTGACCGTGATAGGCAACGGTGCGGTAAAGAAAAGCAGTGAATGGGCGAGCCTCAACATCCGCGAAGTTGTCATTTCGGATGGAATCTTTGCCATTGAAGATGGAGCGTTTGCCGGTTTTGGCGAGATTTCACGCGTGAAGCTTCCCCCCACGTTGAAGGTTCTCGGAGCCCGAGCGTTTGACGAGTGCCTTAACATCGCTGAGATGGACTTGCCGGATGGCTTGCGCGTGATTGGCGATAACGCATTCAGGTGCTGCGAGGCTCTGGAAGCAATAAAGATTCCTTCAGCCCTTGAGAAAATCGGCCGTGGTGCGTTTATGGGCTGTGAAGCCATGGTCGATGCTGACTTGTCGATGGCGACTTTGATGAGGCTGGAAGATGGGTTGTTTGACGGCTGCATTGCCCTTGAGGAAATATTCATTCCGGACACGGTGGAGGTTATCGGAGAAGAGGCTTTCAATGGCTGCCTTTCTTTGAAGAAAATAGCTTTTGCCGAGAGTTCGATACTTGAAGAAATCGGCCATTGCGCGTTTTACGGCTGTGAAGCCCTCCAGAAGGTGGATATGCCTTCATCGATATCGGTTGTTGGCGAGTCGGCATTTGAGGGATGCAGCGTCTTAAAAATTGTCACATTCACCGGAGAGTTGCCTGATTTTGGATGCAACGTGTTCGAAGGCTGCTCGTGTCAGGTTATCTATCCTTCAGACGACCCAACTTGGGACAACAAGTCTGCTAGGTATCGGAACAGACGAATCTCCTGGGTGGAATATCCGCCTCACCAACAAGATTTGGCCGATGGAGGGGCGGATGAAGTGTCTCCGGAGGCGAAGCTCGTTGAAAAACGCGAGCCATCTCGGGATGCGATAGAGAGTCTTGCCGGGGAGTCAGATGACGCTTGGTTGAATGCGAAGAGCGAATCAGAGCCCGGGCATCAAGGTCTTGAAGGGCGCTACGATGATGAGCAAGCGAAGGTTGTATGCGCCGATCCGGCAACGCGGATGTATGTAAACGCTGGTCCTGGTGCCGGTAAGACGCATACGTTGATCGAGAAGCTCAAGCACATGATCGAGGAGCAGGAGTTGGATCCCAATCGCATAACGGTTATCAGCTTCACCCGGGCCGCTGTTTCTGTTATCAAGGGGCGCCTGAAAGATTCTGCTGAGCGCGGAGAGATTCATGCGATGCGGCAAGATATCGACATCACGACAATCGATAAGCTGTGCACCAGGCTTCTCTTTTTTGATGCCGACGGAGACAAGGCTGCTGAAAAGAAGATTTCTGGGCTTAGTTACGATGCTCGTATCGTGAAAGCTCAAAGGCTTTTGGAAGAAAAGCCAGAACTACTTGAAGATTGCGATCACGTTATTATCGATGAAACGCAGGACCTTGTTGGCGCGCGGGCCGATTTTGTAATTGCGTTGCTTCGCAACCTGCCTAACCGATGCGGCTTTACGCTTCTCGGCGATCGCTGCCAGGCAATATATGGTTACCAGGTTAAGGATGGCGACACGACCTCTGAGCGATTTTTCACCGAGATATCTGAAGCGTTAGCCCCTGAGCAGCTACACTTGGAAAAGAATTACAGGCAAAAATCGTCATACCCACTCAATCTTGCCGAGATGCGACAAGCGCTGCTTGCCCAGAATGCAGATGCGGCAAGCGCTCTTATCGCGAAGCACGGCCTTGCATTGGGCATGCCCAGCGAGGCGTTAAGGAAAATCGACAAGGGCGCTATCGATCGTTTGAGGCTTGCGGGCAGTCTCGGCATATTGACGAGATCGAACGATGAAGCGCTTGCGGTGGAGTCGGTTCTGTGGAAAATCGGAGTTCCTTCGGCGCAGGGAAGGTCTGATGCGGGAGATATGCTTACCCGCTGCATTGCCGATGCATTCATTGCCTGCGATGGAGAGACCACGAGCAAAAGTGAGTTCGAGGGGGCAACTGCCGCGCACGACCAATACAAAGATGGCCGCATTTGGAAGGCCCTTATTGGTTTGGATGGCCTGCATTTGAATGGCGACAGACTCCGCATCGAGAGCGCGCTTTCGGCGCTAAACGGAGCGGCTTTGCCTGCGGAATTGACTGCTGCGCGCGAGGAGTCAGGCGCTGTTACCGTGAGCACGGTGCATGCTGCGAAGGGTAGGGAATTCGACAACGTTTGGATGCTGGCCGAAGATCTTGCGCAGTTCGCGAGCGAAAATGAGCTCGAAGAGAAGCGGGTTGCTTATGTGGGTTTGAGTCGAGGGGCGACCGGCATAGCCCTCCAGTGTCTCGATGAGCATTTTCTTATTGGCGGTAAAAGCACCTTTTACTCCAAACGAAACAAGTATATTGATCGTATATGTCGTAAGCGCAGTGGGGGTCGAGCTAGGAATGGAAAGACCAAACTCGTTAACATTGAGATTAAAAACGAGAAAGACATTGACTGCGAGTCTTTTCGGTCGTTTGGGAGAGCCCAGGAGCTGCTCAGAAGTGGGGGCGTTGAGGGAGAGCCTATCAGACTTGTGCTCAAGGGCTCTGGCGACACTGCACGTTATGAGATTGTTTTGCAAAACGACGAAAGCGTTGTTTTAGGAAAAATGACGCGAGACTTTTGCGACGACTATAAGATTTGCGCAGATTATTACAATCGCGATTCGATTGCTCTTCCGGACGCTTTTGACGAGCTGTATATAGATAGGATTACGACCTGCATAGGCCGCTCTGTTTCTGATGTCACGTATGATCGATCTTTCGGAGACATGGCCGTGTGGTATGGAATCGCTCTGGGCGGCTATGCGCATCGTGACGATTCCCAGGGATATTAGGAGAAGCTATGGCCGACTTCGACGAGTACTATAGGGCGAGGAATCTAGTTGTAGAGATTCTAAATCGAGATCTTGTGGGCCCTGTTGCGGATGATGAGGTGCTGGGTGAGAGTCCTCTTTCTTATTATGTGGCAGGAAAACTTTACCCGCAGGGGATGGATGACGATACGGAGCTCGATGAGCAGGGAAGCGAAGTCGATGACCTGGAGGGGTCCTATGATAGTCCCCTTGTTCTTTCAAGCCAGAGGCGCCAGTCATCCATGGGCCTGACGTTTCTGCTTGAAGGTGCCTCTCCCGCAATTGAAATAACCGCCGAATACGCGAAATACCTCCCCCTTTCCGCCGAAGAAGCGAAATCGCGTGGGCTTGATGAGAAGTTTTTGCACAACAAGTCCGCCGAACGAACCGCAGTCTACCTTCAACGTACACCGAGCACCCATGTTGTCTCTTGGAAGTTGGAGGATGGCCCGAAGCGCGTCCGCCTGGAAAACGGCGTACTGCTTGATATCAGACCGCGCATTGCGCGTGGAACGAATTTCCTTCTTGTAGCCGTGTCGCTGATAAACGATGCGCAGACAACCGAGGACAAGCTGAAAAACGCAGAGATTGCGCTGTTCCAATGCCGGCTTACGGCGAAAACGGTGGGAGCCGGTTGCCATTTTGGCCCCACCGATGCGACTATGCCCTTTTCTTCCGACAAAGAGCTCGCCGAGCTTGAGATGCTGTACTGGCAGGCTCGTCCATATGCGCACGGGCATGGCTGCGCTGCGGATTGGGACAGGTCTTCAAGTGCTCCTTCATGGGTGTGCACCGAATCGATACCGGCTTACGAGGTGCTTCAAATGCGCCCGCGTGAACTCGGTAATTCCGAACGTTTTTCCATGAAGCATCTAGCGACCGCGCCGATTGATATGCTCGCCTCCGAGCTTACTGGTTTTATCGCCGAATATGAGGAGTGGATTGCTGATCAGGAGAAGTTGTTATCCGGCGTGCCCGAAAAGTATCGAGGGCTCGGTGAAAAAAATATCGAGAACTGCAAATCCTGCGCTGGCAGGATGGCTGCTGCGGTGAATGTGCTTGAACGCGATCGAGAAGCGCAAAGGGCCTTCAGACTGGCTAATGAGGCGATGCTGATTCAAAGGAAAAACAGCCTTGCCGCCAAGGGGGTGGCAGTCGAAGAAGATTCTATATGCTGGTATCCTTTCCAGTTGGGTTATTTCCTCATGCAGGTTAGGGCCTTTGCGGAACCCGACTGCGAGGAGCGTGAAATTGCCGACCTCTTGTGGTTCCCAACGGGCGGCGGCAAGACGGAAGCCTATCTTGGTGTTGCTGCATATGCCATCTTTTTGCGCCGATTGACGGGATGCGTCGGTGGCACTGTCGTCATCATGAGGTATACGCTCCGCCTGCTTACCCTGCAGCAATTCGAAAGGGCAGCTGCTCTTATCGCAGCGTGCGAGCACATCAGACGCCGTGAACAAATACTGGGAGAGCCCATCACCATAGGAATGTACGTGGGTGGTGCCTTGACGCCGAATAAGCTCGATGAGGCTGCCGATTCAATAAAGAAGGCTCAAAAAGGGCAACCTGTGCCAGAAGGGAGGCCCGATCCCTTCCAAGTGAGAAAATGCCCCTGGTGCGGTGCTAAGCTGCGACCTGAGGATTATTCTGTAGATTCCGACGTGTCAAAGATGTATTCTTGCTGCCCGAATGAAGAATGCGAATTCCATGGTGGGATTCCTGCAACCGCCATCGATGAGGATATGTACGCCAATCCGCCAACGTTTATCGTCGCTACTGTAGATAAGTTTGCTCAGGTGCCTCTCAAGGAGGAGGCGGCTAAGATGCTGGGGGTTGGTACGGGTTACCCTGGGCCGTCTTTGATCATCCAAGATGAACTGCATCTTATATCGGGGCCTTTGGGGACGATGGTCGGAGCTTATGAGATGGCTATAGACAAATTATGCGAGCTGGGCGGAAAGACGCCCAAAATCGTCACTTCGACAGCCACCGCCAAAAGCTCTGGCAAGCAGCTGTTGTCTCTTTTTGGCAAAGCGTCGTTTCAATTTCCGCCTCAAGGCATAGACATCAGGGACTCTTTCTTTGCGGTAGAGGCAACCCCTGCAGAAAAGCCCACGCGCTTGTATCTTGGCGTTATGGGTTCGGATGCTGCTATCACAACTGTTGCGGCAAGAACGGCGGCCGCCTTGCTTTTCGCGACGCGATATCTGGAAAAAATGGGATTCAGCGAACAAGTTGTCGATTCCTATTGGACTCTCGTTGAGTATTTCAATACGCTGCGAGAGTTGGGCGGATCTCTGACGTCGCTGCAGGATACCGTGCAAAATCTGTATGCCTTTTTGGCTGCGAAGAAGTTCAAGGATATCTACCCCGGTGTTGATGCGGATGAGAGATACGGATATGTGCTTGAGCTCACCAGCCGTCGATCAAGCGCTGAAATCACGAGGGCATTCCAAGACCTTGAGGAGAAGCATTGCCAAGGGGGAAGGGGAGACGCTATAGACTTCGTCATGGCGACGAACATGTTTTCCGTTGGCGTTGACGTTGGCAGGCTTAACGTGATGGCGGTCTATGGCCAGCCTAAGGTGAACTCGGAATATATTCAGGCGACAAGCCGCGTGGGAAGGTCGACTCCGGGCATAGTGATAAGCCTGCTTAACCCCAAGCGCTCGCGTGACCGCTCGCATTACGAGCAATTCATCGGGTTCCACCAAGCTTTGTACAAGCACGTGGAATCATCCACGCTTACTCCGTTTTCCGACAGGGCGCGCGATAGGAGCTTGCATACAATCTTCGTCACCTTGTGCAGGTATCTGCTCCCGGGCATGGCATCAAATGGAGCGGCGGATGATTTCAGGGTAACCATGGATGGTGTCGAGAAAATCAAGGCCATGATTGTCGATTACGTGAAGCGCGTCGAACCCGAAGAGGCGGAATGCGTCTCCAAGGAGCTGGACTGCATCGCGGAAGAGTGGGAAAGCAAGACCGGCGGCGGTATCACGTACTACACCCATCGAAAGCCTACGGTATCCCTATTTAAGGGCGACCTCGAAGACGATCGATTCAGGGCCATGAACAGCATGAGAAGCGTCGAGCCCACTGCGGGCCTTTTTGAGGATAGGTGGTAGCGTTATGGCTATTGGAAAGAAAAGTGCCGGAGATGAGTCCAACAAGATTGGCGAGCTGCGCCGAGCGCAGCTTATTACTACGTTTGGTCCTGGCGCCATGGTCGACTTGCCCGATGTGTCCGTCGTTATTGGCGCGACCGATAATTGGAGTGGGAAGTGCAAGCGCGTTCACGACCGCAACCTCGAGGCGCTTTTGGGCGTGAAGGAGTTTCGCGAGCCGGTTAGCAAATACGCAAACGATGAAGAGGCCACCGTGCCCGTTCGCAGATTCCCCGATTGGCATTATTGCCCAAAATGCGGAAAGCTTGATCGTTATTGGATGATTGCGGGAAGCGATAAAAAAACCTGTTCGAGCTGCGGTACCGCGTTGATACCGTCGAGGTTTGTCGCTGCGTGCGAAAATGGGCATCTGGAGGACTTCCCCTACAGGTGGTGGGTGCACCGAGGAAAGGACTGCGATTCGAATAAGCCGTTGAAAATCTCCTTCAGCAAGGAAACGCGAGGCATAGAGGGCATTCTCATCGAGTGTCCCGAATGTGGCGCCAACAGATCCATGGCGGGCTGCACAAGCCCTGAAGCCCTGAAGGGGCACAAGTGCTTTGGCTCTCGGCCTTGGATTGGAAAAACTAAGGAGTGCAGAGATCCCGATCCCTGCTTGTGCGATATGGTGACTGTGCAGCGCACAGCGTCCAACGCCTACTATCCTGTCAACGTTGGCGCGCTTACTATTCCGCCCACGGCATCAAGTGTCGTGGAGAGCTATTGGGATCAGATTAACGGTTTGGTGAAGTTGGACCTCGATGAGACCGCCTTTAGAACAATGTTGAAAGATGTGGTCTTGGCGAGCGAAGATTTGAGCGATTCGGAGCTCGATGAAATCATTTACGAGATTGAACTCAAAGGGTCAAATGCTGGCGAAGCTGAGATAACGCGCCAAAGGATTTTACAGAGTGAATATCATGCTCTTTGCGGCGAAGACCATGATGGCAAGGATTTCAAGACGGAACACGTTGCTGTGCCTGATGGGTATGAGCGGCTGATTGAGGATGTAGTTCTTGTAAAAAGGCTCCGTGAGGTAATGGCTTTGGAGGGCTTTCGTAGAATTTCGCCCGAGCCGACGGGACCGAGCAGGGATATGTCTCCTCTTTCCAAAGGGAAGCTTGATTGGCTGCCCGGCATTGAACTTTTGGGAGAAGGCGTCTTCATCAAGTTCAGAGATGATGCCATAGGGAATTGGGAGCACCGTGTGGGCTCCCGCTATGAAACAATGTCGCAGAGGCTTTCGGCAAGCAATGTTAGGTGCGACAGCTTCTCGCCTCAATATGTTTTACTGCATACGTTTGCGCATGCCCTTATGCGACAGCTAGCCATGGAATGCGGATATACCGCATCCTCCCTTAGCGAGAGAATCTACTCAACGTATCCTGATGATAAGTACAGGATGGCGGGCGTTTTACTCTACACCTCATCCTCCGATTCCGATGGCAGTTTAGGCGGATTGGTCAGGCGGGGCTGTCCGGAAAATCTCAAAGTCACGCTTGATGAGGCCCTTGCGGGCGCCGGGTGGTGCTCCTCCGATCCCCTTTGCTCCGAGGCGCAGGGCCAAGGGTATAAGGGCCTGAACTATGCGGCTTGTCACGCTTGCATGCTCTTGCCGGAGACGAGCTGCGAGATGCGAAATTGCTTGCTTGATAGGGTTGCCCTTGTGGGCTTGCCGGACGAACAAGACTTGGGCTTCTTTTCCTAGGGGTTGTGCTGCTCAGTTTCGATGGAACGGGTGCGCTTATTGATTCGAAACTCGTGCAATGTTGTTGGGCGGTAACGGGGCCAATAAAGCAAGCGCTACCGCATCAAGCGTTGCGCGGATTTCGTTAAATGGCTTGTTCAGGTCAAGGGTCTTTACGCTTACAAAATAACAGCAAAATGCTTGCTGTATGAAGGGATGCGTTGCAAACGTTTTATTGTTTACATAATCTGCATTATCAGTCGTAAAATTCAAGAAATTTTGGAAAATACCTGTTCATCGGCGTGTTGCCAGCTGGTTATTCGCGTAATTTGTTGACAAAAGGTGGGGTAATTTGTCAACAAATTGGTTGCAAGATTTAGTCAAGCTGCGGCGATTAGGGCTACTGCCTGTATACGGTGCTGCGATGTCCGATTGAAAATACTTCGATTACAAGGATGTCATCTTTGATTGCGCAGAGGATGCGATAGCTGCCTACGCGGTATCTCCATTCACCTGATCTGTTGGCGGTCAAGCCCTTGCCGTGAACGCGCGGATCATCGCATCCTTCGAGATTCTTGCCTATCCAGGAAACGATGAGCTGCGCATCAAATCGATCCATCTTCTTGAGCTGCTTCAGCGCGGCTTTTGTGTACTGAACGTGAAAAGACATCTAGAAGCCCAACTCCGAAAGAACCTGTTCATGGCTGTAGCGCGTGCCGTCGTCCTCAGCAATCGCCGCGCGAAGGACGGAGAGGTCGTCTTGGTCTTCGATCCTCTCGAACACCGCGTCGCGAATGAAGTCGGAGATCGTCTTTCCTTCGAAAGCGGCATATTTACGCACAAGCAGAGCATCGGCGTCATCAACCCGCATCGTCATTGTTGCCATCTCATCTCTCCGTTCGCCTGGAATTGAATACAATGTATTCTAGCATGTCGGTGTTTGAAATTCAACCTCAATGGCAAACACCGAGAGATGACATGTTTCAAAGACGTAGGGATCAAAACATAGACGCAAATCAAAATCAGACCGTTGCTCCAGCTCAAAGGATAGCAAGCGCGCTGCACCGGAGCTTCCAACCCGACGGAATTCTTCGGCAGTCACTTTGCCCGTGAAGGCCCTTCGCGTAATTTGTTGACAAAAGGTGGGGTAATTTGTCAACAATTAACCCAGGTAGCGGGATATCATGTTGGTGCCGAAGTCGGTGATTCGGTAGAAAATGCGCAGGCTTCCGGTGCTGTCTAGATCGCAGCGCGTTTCTTCCAAAATGCCGTTTTCTTTTGCTACTGCAAGCGCATCGTCAACATCGTGCAACGTTAGCAGCTTGTAACTTGCGTACTTTGGCGTCAGCGCTTCAACAACATCTGCTGCGCAACTCTCGATCCCGTTTGTAAAATGCCTGATGATAGCGTAATACAACGGTTCAAGTTTGTTTGACATCCCCTACTCCCCTCTCCTGCTGCCAAAAAGTTTACGCGGGTTAACAGCAATCAGGAAGATGCCGACTACCATAATTAATGCGCCAACCCACTGAATCGTGGACAACGGCGGGTAATCTGCCGCCATTCCCCCAATGTTCAACGCGCCCAGAATCACCCAGATAAAGAACGGTCCCCAGAACGCATACATGCCGTTGCACGCCATGCCCAACGCCGCACCGCACATGGAGTTGCCTTTGTACCAAAAACTGAAAGCTGGCATGGCGAAAAATCCCGAAATAAGGAATACGAGCATTGCCGGGCCGGTCAGAGCCGCGCTTGCAATTGAGCCAAGCATTTCAACGCCGCCGCCAACAATAGCTAAAATCGGAAATACGATGAACAGCTCCAAAACGCCAGCCGTCACTTGGCGAATGGCAATGCCAATGCGGTAGTCAATCAAAACGGTGCCAAAACCTGCAACGCAGCCTTCGAAACCCCATCCGAACGCCGCAAGGAACGCAAAGAAGCAGCTCACCAGCGCCTCGGGGCCAATCGCACTCAAGCTTGCACCGCCAATGGCCGCCGCCGCAAACAGACATACGATGATACCAGCCACCATGTGCGCCGAAAGCTTCTGCTTAAAGAAGATGCGTCCCAAAATGGCACCGATCGCACAGTTCAGCGCTGCAATAGGCACGATAACGCCCGGGTTTCCGCTTGCGGTGGCGGAGTTCAGACCAATGATATACGCAATGGTGGCGAAAGGCCCGCCAATCGCGGCGCAAATCATCATGACAACGCCCGGCTTGCTGCGAAGCGTCTTGGCGAAGTCGCCCAGCTGGTGGTTTTTCGCGCATACGGCAAGCGACCAAAGTCCGCTTACGGTATCGTTAAGGCCGGCGGCAAGTGCCGCCAGAACGAACGTGATGGTGAAAGCGGACAGCGCGGCGTTGCCGTTTCCCCATTCTCCCCCGGCGAACCACTCTCCCCACACGCCTTGTGTTTCGGCAAGGGTCAAAAAGCCTGTGTAAAGGCCGTAGCAAATACCCGATGCCACAGCGAAAGCAATTCCGCGCGCAAAATACTTACGGCGTCGTTCTTCACGCAGTTCGGCGATGTGCTTATCCACCGGTGAATTCCTTTCTGTTGGTTGCTGTATTCGCCCTGTTCAATATAACCGTTTTGAATTTCGGTCAATTCGGGAGCACTCATTGTTCGCAGCGTACTGTGTCTTAGCGGCTCAACCCTTACTGATCTTGCTCGTAAAGCGCAAGCGCCTTAGCGGAGTACTGCTTTGCGTACTGGTAGTAAATCTCAAGCCATTCGCCCACGCAGTCGCCTTCGGATTCCTTCTGCAGCGCCCACACGTACCAGCACCAACCCGCCAGCGCAACGTAAGCGTAATTATGGCGCAGCTCTTCAACGGAAGGCGTGCGACCGAAGTAGTACGCTAACGCTTCATCGGCCTCGTCTTCATCGAGCATGCACGTCACCACGAACGTACCGTAATCGCTTGCGTAATCGGACATGCCAGCATATTCCCAATCGATAAGATTGAGCTTGCCATTGCTGTCACGCAGAAGGTTCAAGTTGAAAAAGTCATTGTGCGTCAGGCATTTTTCAGCGCCATCGGCCTCGGCGAACGCTTTGAGCCGTTCAGCGTCTCGTGCCATTGCTTCATAATCGTCGATTTCGATGGGTCCTTTTTCTAGAAGAAGGACTTCGTATTTCTTGCCTTCTGCCAGATAATCGAACTTACGATTGAGCGTGACATCTTCCGCATGAAGGGCACGTGCCATTTGTGCGGCTTCTTTTACCTGTTCAGGGTCGTGCGGATCAAGCAACGCCGCATTGGGAATGAAATGCGAAATCTTCCAGCCTTCGTTGGGGTTTTCGAATATGAACGTGTTGTCAATGCCAATGCGTTTCGCCAACTGCTGCGCGGCAACTTCGGCCTGACGATCGATCATTTTCTCGGTGCCAATGCCCGGATGACGGTAGACGTATTCGCCCGAATTCGTGGCGAAGTGGCAGCTCAGGTTCGTAAGGCCCTGCGTAAGCGGATAAACATCGTGGATTTCGGATTTCGTGCATCCTAGTACGGAAACAATGTTGTCGAAGATGGCAGACTCAATGTTTTCAAGGAACAGTGGGTCGAATTCGCGCAGCTCATCCAAGGAATCGAACTCGAAAATGGTACCGACTTCGCAGCGGTTGATCATCATGTCCAGTTCGTCAATATGATCAAGATAGATGGTCTCCCAAAGCTTGTATGCCGTGGCTGGATAATCGTATTCCGCCTCAAGAATTTCCACGAAACGCTGGGAAAAAGCATGGTCGAAGTACGCGTGGCCAATCATGTACCAAGCGTCGCTTCCGCCGATTTCAACCGACGTGATCAGGTCGTCATCATTGGTCTGAATACACCATTCTTTCGTGGGGCCGCAAGACAGCTCGGCAGAGTAGCATGCTTTCCATTCGTACGGCGAGAACGGGTTCGTGGTGAAATAATTGTCGGAAGAGCAAATGTAGCTGTTGCCAAGCGATTTGCGCACCGCCATGAGCGTGGAGTTGTTGTTACGCGACGCGTACTCATGATTGACCACGACTTTCACGCCGAATTTTTCCTCCAGATAGAAGAAAAGCTCCTTTTTGTAGCCAACGACAACAATAATTTCGTTGATGCCTGCTTCTTGAAGCTGACGAATCTGTCGTTCAATCATGATTTCGCCGCGCACGTTCAGCAGGCCCTTCGGTGTTTCGTAGGAAAGCGGTGCAAAACGTGACGAGAATCCGGCAGCCATAATAATGGCGTTTTCTACGCGATGCGGCGCAAGGGCCTCCCTGCCGTGGGAAGTAATGCGGCCGTCGTCAACAAGGCCTCGCTCCTTTAAACGCTGATAGGCGCCCTCTATATCGGACGCGGAACAATCGAGCTTGTCTGCTAACGTGTTTATAGCTACGTTCTTGTTCTTGTAACAAGACACAAGGACGCTGAATTCATGCTTATTGAGTTCCAAACCCCCCCCCGTCTCCTGAAATTCTTTAAGCTTATTTTCAGGTTACTTTAAGCTTTTGTTCAAGATAAAGCAAGAAGCAAGTGATTATGAACACGTATTATACGTAGGCGGATACTATTCGCCCGGTTCGTCCTTTGCCCGATCTTTCCGCTTTCGTATGTAAAACGGCTTCATGAGAACGTAAAACGTTACGCCAAGCGCTATAAGCAGCACAACCGCCAGGGGAATTACCGCACTTGAGCGGCCTTCAAGCAGCCCGAGCTGCATCAGCAGCATAAATGCCGCACATTCAAGCTCGGTCCACGTGCAGCCACGGGCACTGGCCTTGTACCACGCTTGTTCATCGCCCGGCTGCAACGTTCCGGGGCGATTCCAGTATTTTGGGTCGACCTTGCGAACGATTAGGCTCACAGCGGCGTTTACTATCAGAATGATGATGGGTAGGGCAAGAAGGCTTTTAGGCGAGCCCCATCCATCGGGAATGCCGTTAATGTCGAAATGCGTGGGGATGGTGTCGGGCAACTGCGGGATGCGCACAACGGTAATCACGAGCGATGCGATTGCGCATATCCATGCTAAGGCTTCGGTGATGCGAGCGTCACGCGGCAACCAACTGCTGTTTTTCATGGGCCTTCCCTTCTGCTGCTGGCTCGGGCCTTCTGTGCGCATCTGTTCCCCGCTGGTGCACACTTGCTTACGATTGCATATTTGCAGCATAATGCGTGTTTAGTGTGATTAGATAATTATAGTGGAAAGGAATGGTCCGCTTGGCATTTCCGCTATAACATAATTGATAATACAATTTGCGGTGTAACAATAATGCAATGACCTCAAGGAGAAACGCATGAGCGGGCTTGTTGAGCACGAGTTCAACACAGATGAAGGAACTGTTCATTATTGGACGAGCCGCTGTAGCTCGGCACCGGCGCAGAATGCGTCATGGCTTGTGCTCCTACCAGGGCTTACCGCAGATCATACGCTCTTCGATGCGCAAATTGACCACTTTGCAGGTAAATGCAACGTGTTTGTTTGGGATGCTCCTGCACACGGGCTTTCGCGCCCCTACCCGCTTGATTTCAGCATGGATGATTACGCGCGCATCCTTCATGCAATTCTGCAAACCGAAGACATTCAGTGTCCCGTTCTTGTTGGACAGTCGTTGGGCGGGTATGTTGCCCAGGCGTATATGGACCTGTTCCCCGATTGCGTTTCTGGCTTCATCTCCCTTGATTCGGCGCCGCTCAAGAAAAAATATTATCCGAAATGGGAAGTTGCCGCGCTGCGCCACACCAAGGGTATGTACCTTGCCATTCCCTGGAGTTTGCTTTTGCGCTGGGGACCTGCGGGAACGGCGCAAACAGATCGAGGGCGGGCAAACATGCGTGCCATGATGGAACGCTATGAGAAGCGTGCTTACTGCGAACTTGCCGGCCATGGGTGCATCATGTTGGCAGATGCCATTGATGCGAATAGACCCTACGACATTTCTTATCCGGCGTTGTTACTGTGCGGAGAAAAAGACCAAGCGGGCGATGTGCGGCCGTTCAATAGGAAGTGGACGGTAGGCGAGAATATTCCGCTTGTTTGGGTCCCCGGTGCAGGACATAACTCGAATGTGGATAATCCTGCGTTCGTAAACGACCAGATAGAGCGCTTTTTAGCGAAGCTGGGGTAGATTCTACGTTATTGCGAAGCCGCCCTCCTACGCTGCTCTCATAAAGATACCCATTGCTGCGTGTCGGTCGTTATGCGCCGCTTACTAACGGGCATCTCTTCCGCCCTCTTCACTACCGCGCGGTTTTATAAAAAAGAAAAGCGAATGCGTTGGCACTCGCCTTTCTCTTGATTCATTTGAAATGTGCTTCAATTTCCGCTATTGCGCTATGAGCGCAGGTAACTCCTTTGAATGGCGAAGGCATCGCTTGCGTCAAGCATGAAGTCATTGTTGAAGTTTGCGGCAAGCCAACCACCCATCGAAATGCGCGAGTAATCAGTGAATCGGTTGCAGGCAATGTCGTAGGCAAGTTGCGCATCCACAACGTTCACGCGACCGTTTGCATTCACGTCACCGCGGCGCGGCATAACGGGGTCGTTTCGTGTGGCGGTTGTGCTTGAGAACGATGCGTCGACTATCTGCTTGGCGTCATTTGCGTCAACAAGCGTTTCGTAGCACCAATCCGTCATGACAAGGGGCTGTCCGAACAGCGTAGGCACAGTTTCGCCTTTCACGGAAGACAAGTATCTGACCAGCACTTTTCCGTTTGCATACTCTTCATCGCCTATAGAATATATGAGCACGTACGAGCTTACCGCAATGGGGTACATCTGCTCGCCAATGCATGCGACAACATGAGACGTTGGCCCATCGACAAGGGCAGTTACCGTATTGCCCGAAATCTGAACTTGCGACGGATCGGTGTTCACCAGGTACGGGTAAACGCGAGCGTTGAATGCACGCGGCCAGGTATTTTCAAATGACACTTTATCAGCGGTTACATAGGGAATCTGCGCGCTTGCGCCAGCTGTTTCCAGCCCCAGGTTGTCGGGGAAGGTGAACGATTCGGGAAAGCGCGTAAACTGCGAACGCTCGGCCGAGATGCGATACGGCTCGGTGTAAGTGCTGCCAGAGCCGGATACCGAAGTCGTTTGCGTGTTTGTGCCGAACTCCTGCACCCAGTAGTCAACGCCGTTAAATGTTATATGGCCGATGCCAACCGAAGTAAAGCTGCTGTTAAGCATGTTGCGGCGATGCCCCTGGCCGTAATAGTTTTCGTTGTCTTCGCGCCAGCCAACGAAGGCATCCCAGGCGCTGCCATAACCTGCAGCAATGTTTTCGCCTGAAGCACTGATGCCATTGTACGTTGCGGTGAAGCAATCCGAACCATCAGGACGTTCGTGGGCAAAGTTCACGGCAATCTCGGCCGCGCGCATCTGAGCGATCTTTTCCAGGTTCTTGTCGTATGAGAGCGTGGAAAGCCCTGGAACATCTACCCTGCCGCCGCTGGTGTTTTTATACCAGGCATCGCTTCCCGTGCGGAAATCATTGATCATGGACAGCATAGAGCGAGAATCTTGCTCGTAGTAGGTCACATCGTACTCGATGGTTACCAAAGTAGCATTGTTCTTATAGCTTCCATCAGGCATTTTAGTGAATGGTCCATTTATGATCACATCTTCGGGGAAAGCGTTCGTGCCAATGGATTCCACCGATTTGGGAATGCTCACGCTTGAGATTTTAGTGCCGTAAAACGCACTATCGCCAATGCTAGTAAGACCATCGGGTAGCGTGACGGAAGTAAGACCCGAACCGTAGAACGCAGTGGTCTCTATGGTTTTCACTGATTGCGGAATGGTTATTGTGGTAAGCGATTCGCAGTTAGTGAACATGCCGTTTTCAATGATTTCAAGGCCTTCCGACAGTTCAACCGAGGTCAGATTGGGGTTGTAAGCGAACATGTTGTTGTATTCAACTTCGCTTGACCCCTTGTAGCCGCTTCCCAGTTTTGCATGCGTCATGGATTTGCAAGCCTGGAAAGCGCTGCGTCCGATTTCGGTCACGCTGTCAGGGATGTCAACGGAAGTCAAGCCGGACAGGTTGAACGCGCCTGCGCCAATACTCTTCAGGCCGTCAGGAAGCACGACTTGCGTGATGCCAGCCATATCTTCACATGCGCAATCGTCGATTGCGGTTACCGTGGAGGGAGGGGTGAGCGTGCCTGTGAACTGGTCGGATACGCGAATAAGGCGCGTCACGTCCCCATTGTACAGTGCGTTGTCTATTTTCGTGAAATACGGATTGCTTGGCGAGAACGTTACATAGGCAAGATCAACGTCGCGAAATACGGTGGCGTCAATGTTGCTCACTGTAGAAGGAATGTAGAGCGAAGGCAGCACCCAGGTGTTTTTGAAGGCTTGATTGCCAATTGACTCAAGTCCTTCGTTCAGGTTGACTTCACGAAGCTTTGTGCAGCCTGCAAAAACAAGTTGACCGATATGTTTCACGGAAGAAGGCAGCGTGATGGATGTGATGGACGTACCGGCGAAAACAGCGGAGTCCAGCGTCTCGATGCCCTGGCCTACTTCGATGTTCGTGATTGACGAACGGTACGAATACCAACCAGGAACGGGTTGCGAGAAACCCCAAAACGAGTCGGTTTCCCCGTAGAAACCCGTAGAGCCCGAACCGGAAAGCTTCAAAGTGCCGGCGCCATCGTAGGTCCAGGAGATGTTCGTACCATCGGCGCCATTATCTGTGGTGCCGCAGTAGCCGCTGTCTGCTTGCGTACCATCACTTAAGGTGCTCGCAAGGGCAAACGTGCTTGCACCGTTTTCGACGGGCGCTTCGCTTGCGGGTGATGCTGCAGTCGCGGCGTTATCGCTGTTTGCAGGAGCTTCCCTGTTGGGCTCAAGCAGCTTGTCGGGGCCTGTTGCGGTGTTCTCCGTTCCTGCGGTGTTACTGTCGGAGGCGCTGCCCTCTCCTTCTGCCGTTGCGGTATCGCCAGAATCCGTCGTTGCCGCTTGGCCCACTACGGGGCTGCTGCTGTAATTGGGATCCGCTTCTTGAGCGGTATCGGCCAATGATGTTACCGGCAAAAGACCGCTCGCAAGCACCACGGAAAGCGCGGCGCTTGCCACTTTACGTAGAACAGTTCTTTTCATGCTAGTTGAATCTCCCATCGAACAAGCTAGACTGCAAAAAGTCGCGCAAGATGATAGAAACTGCATCATTTTGCGCCGTTAATCGGGGAGATTGTAGCACTACACCCTTGATTGATGTTCTATTGTTCCTACCAAGCTCCTACTTTCGCGCGTTTCGTTTCCTAGATTTAACAGGGAGTTGACATTGGACGCGGCAACAAGTCGCCTTCTCTGCTATTTGCCAATAAGCCACGAAAGAAGATCGCTGCCGTTTTCCTGGTAAGCAAGTTCAGCAACGGAAACATGGTCGGCTTCTGGCAATACAATGATGTGAGCGTTAGAGTTAACCCTTGAGAGCTTATTGATAAAGTCAATCGAAGAATCAGGCTTTACCACATCATCGTTTTCTCCTACAAAAGACCAGATAGGGGTATTGCGCAAGGCATCGCGCATCTCCTTTTTCCCGCGCACGCTACCAGCGCAGGGAGCAATGCGACTAAACAGATTGGTGTTCTTAGCGCCAATTGCCCACGTGCCCGTACCGCCCATGCTAAAGCCGGTCAAGCTAATATTGCTGGTGTTAATGGGGTAGTTTTCGCACACAAACGATACAGCATTGACAACGTTGTCGTTGCACGAAACCCAATCTTTCGCATCTGCGGGAAGCTGGGGAAGCAGCACATATGCCTCGATATTTCCCAGCTCGCCGGAAGAGAGATATTTTCCCAGACCATCGGCTGTAAGCACATCGTTCGGGTCATCGCTTTTGCCCGTAACACCGTGAAGATATACGACCAATGGCACGGTATCGCTTTCTATGGGGCCGGGAGCATAGAGCCAGCAGTTCAAACCACCGGCGTTGATAAGCTTTAGCGACCCGTATTCAAGATCGATGTTCTCGTATTTTCCGGCTGGCGATTCTCCTGCGCTTTCGCCGGACCCTTCTCCGTCAGTTGCTTCGCCTTCTTCGTTGCCGCCCAAATTCTTGCCACACGTTGCTGTGATTTTGCTTTCGGCAGAAACGTTGTCTGCAATTTCCACATACGAAATGGGCTGCACGATATAGCTGTGCGTGCTGTTCGGTTCAAGGTTATCCATGGTTGTAGATGTGTCTATTGTGGTGCCCAGCATGGCGATAAGCCCCGTATCCTCAAAGTATTCAAAAAGCTGGTACTCGGTAGCTCCCTTTACGGGCTCCCAGCTTAGCGTGATGCTGGTGTCAGTCACGTGATCAATGGAAACAAGAGGTGTTTCGAGCGTTGCGAGCTCAACTTTCTGTTCGGGCTCTTCTCCGTTGAGAATTTGCAGTACACGGAAACCCACATCTTCGTACCCTTGCGCGGCGTCGCGGCCTTCTTTGCGGTTCTCGGTGCGGCAATCCGTGCGCTCGGAATTCCAGGCGCCGCCTTTTACGCCCAAGGTTGATTCATCATTGCGTGCCGTAGATGTCCATTCCCATACGTTGCCCCAGAAATCAAGCGCACCGTGGGCTCCGCGTGTGATGCCTTCGAACTGCGTTACAGACATGCGGCCATCGCTGATACCGCAGTTGAAATCGGCGTCTTTCGGCATATGGCCTGCTGCCAGCTCCCATTCGCTTTCGTTGGGCAATCGATACGTGTTGGTGCCATCTTGCTGGGTAAGCCATGCGCAGTATGCTTGAGCATCGGCATAGGAAACGTAGTTTACGGGCAGATCGGCTTCCCTTTCCGGATAGCTTCCATCCACCCAATTCTCGGGCGCTTTCGCTCCAGTTGCCTGCAGGTATTGCGCGTACTGCTCATTCGTTACAGGCGTGCGGCTCACGTAGACGCTTTCGCCCGCTCCCATTACGGGAATGAAATCGTAGTTTGCTGCGTTGCTGGTCTTCCACTGCAACAGGCGCGAATCGGTAAAACGCAGCATGCTGCTATTGATTCGATTCCAATAGGTGGCGTACATGTCCTGCACAATGTCTTCCATTTCCGCTACAATCTCATCTCCACCTGATTTGCCTGCGGTTTCCGCCTTCAAGCTGGCCAGTTTTTCTTCCTTGCGCGCCAAGACATCGTCATAGTTTGCAATAACAATAGCGCGCAGATTCAAATAGTTTTCCTGCGTGGGGTTTCTTTGGTACTTTGAGATGAGCTCTTTCGTTTCAGGCGTAAGTTCTGGCTGTTCGGTCTCAATAAAACTGCTATGCTCGAACGATGTTTGCGCAAACGCTGTGGTGGGCAAACAAGGCAGAGCGGAAAAAGCAAGGGTTGAGGCAAGAAGAATGCTTGCTGCCGCTTGAGGTTTTTTCATGATTGCTCCTGTTCTCGATGCGGTCCGCTTAGTTGTAGCGGCTCGATTTGGGTAATAATCGTAGTTTGAGCGGCAGGGGCATTTCCACGGTTAACATGTGGCAAACATGTGGCAGTCTTTCGCAGCAAAGAAGCAATGCAGAAAATGTTTCCGTACGAAAATGCATCTGAGCCTACTAAAATACTTTTTAGATGCATCTAAAGAGAAAGTGAGAAACGAACATGCAGATAGATGCTCAACCGCAAACGAAAGCGCGCATTTATCTTGCCGATGACGAAGAGAATATTCGCACGCTTATGACAGCCTTTCTTTCGCAAAGCGGCTACGAGGCAACGTCGTTTGCCGATGCGCAGTCGCTTTTGGATGCATACGATAAAAGTATTCCCGACTTAGTGATACTGGACATTATGATGCCGGGTCTTGATGGCTTGAGTGCGTTGAGTGTGTTGCGTAAGAAGAATCCCGATCTGCCCATTATCATTGTTTCCGCAAAGGATACCCCCTACGACCGAATTGCGGGCCTTACTTTGGGAAGCGATGATTATTTGGTTAAGCCATTTTTGCCGCTTGAACTGGTGGCTCGCGTGGGTGCGCTTTTGCGACGCTCGAAGCGAGGTGCCGTGTCTGGCGTCAAAGCCGAAAGTAATCCGAAAACATTTTCGTTCGGTTCGCTGGAAATGTGTCCCGACCGTCGCGATGCTTTCTTGGATGGCAAGCCGTTTGCACTTACGCCTGCAGAGTTCGATTTTCTGCTGTACTTGATCGAGCACCAAGATAAAGCGGTTCCGCGCGAGGAACTGCTTAGGAAAATCTGGGGGATTGATTGGAATGCGGAAACGCGTGCCGCTGATGACCTGGTAAAACGCTTGCGTCGTAAATTACGTGCGGCAGATAGTGTCGTGCATGTGGAAACGGTATGGGGTTACGGATTCCGTCTTTCACTTGACGGCAAATTGTCTGCACAGCGCGGCGCAGACAATTCTGAATCCGAGGTTCGCTGATGCGTACCGTTTTTTCTCGCGTTTTGATTCCTGTTGCCATCGCTTTGGCGGTGCTGCCGGTTTTATTGTGCGTGGTGTTCTACCAGTGCGCGAACCAGTACGCATATTCCCAAGCTCAAAAAGAGCTTGCGGCGTTGCAAGAGCAAATCGCGCCGCTCCTGAAAGATAATCTTGTCGAAGAATCCGCAAGTATTGAAGGCGAAACGGGAGAATCCACTTCGAGTTTTCTTTTCTCTGCCGGTGTTACCGCCTCGCAGCTGGGGGGAAATGCGCGTTTGTTGGTGTTATCTCAGCAGATGAGAGTCGTGTATCCCCGAAACGAGCAACAACGGGCAAACGTTCAACCGCTCGCCCGGCTTTTCTCTGAGCGCCTGGCGGGACAAGACGCTTCTGCTATCTCCGATGATGGCACATTTGTACTTGATGCCGGCGATTCCGGCACGTATCTTGCGTGCGTGTATAACGCCCCCGCAAATGCCCAGCCGCTACGGTACGTTATCACATATTGTCCCACGTCAAGCATTGGAGAATGGGTCGGCCGTGCAACAATGTATGTCTTTTTCATTGCGTTTGCGCTTGCAATCATCGCTTTTGCGTCTCTCTGGTTTGCTACGCGGCGGATCACACGACCTATGCAGCGCTTGTGCGAAGAGGCAGGACGCATTGGCGAAGGCGATTTTTCTCCCATTGAGCCGCACTTGAACGTTACCGAGTTGGAGCAGCTTAGGTGCGCCATGAATGATATGTCGGCGCGCCTTGCGTATGCGGAAGACACGCAGAAGCGCTTTTTTCAGAACGTCTCGCATGAACTGCGAAGTCCGCTTATGTCGATTGGCGGTTATGCACAAGGAATCGAGATGGGCGTTTTCAACCCTCCCGATCAGGCAGCCCGTATCATTCAGGAAGAAAGCGCGCGTTTGGGCAGCGCTGTTGACGGGCTGCTTACGCTTTCTCGACTCGATTGCACAAGAGAGGCGCGGGAGCTGCACGATATTGATGTGTGCGCAGTGACACGCGAATGCATTGAGCGGGCGCGCGGCGCGGCGGATGCTGCAGGGGTCGCGATTCAAGTCGATTCCAATAGCCAATCTGTTACCGTCCAAGGCAGCGAAGAGCTTTTCAGCAAGGTGATGGACAATTTGCTGAGCAATGCGGTCCGTTATGCGAAAAACGCGGTTACAGTTCGCATATTACCGGACGAAGGTAGCGTTTCGGTTGTTGTAGCGGATGATGGCCCCGGCATTGCAAGCGAAGACCTCCCTCATGTTTTCGAGCGTTGCTATAAGGGCAAGGGCGGCCAGTTTGGTATTGGGCTTGCTGTTGCGCAGACGGCAGCCCACCTTATGGGCGCCGCACTTGATGCCGCGAACGCGCCTGGTGGCGGCGCTGCTTTCACTATGCGCTTCTTCTAGTGCGCGGCTGCAATTTCAAGAGCGAATTTCTCGAGTGTTCCATCGCTTTTCACGAGATAGATCATAGCTTGCTGACTTTCGGTGAGCGTTTTCGTATCGACGCCCCAGAAAATGTCGTTTTCGCGAACAACGCATTCGTACGTCTTTCCATTCATTTGCACATAAGCGTAGTCAAGGCTGCTGGCATCGTATGGAAGGGAAAAATTTGCCACGGCGCTTTCCGGGTCGAATAAGAGCGCGGATTCCAGTGCAGCAGATTCCGGTGCAGCGATCAAGGTAAAATCATTCGGGTCAAAGGTGCTGGAAAAAACAGGGGGCAAATCGACACGTTCCAGGTCTTCGCTATTGTAATAGCCGTCGCGAATGGTGTAATCCGCGGCTTCAAACACCACAACATTGGGCTGAAACACATCGATATAATACGCTGCATTCAATACGTTGACGTACGCACGCACTAAAGCTGCATTGGAAAACTGATGGTACAGCGATGTTCCTTGCGAGCAAAAATAACTTCCCTGGAACATGAGCAGCCGTGCATTGTTGTCCACTGTTGGGTTCATCCAATTCCAGACATCGGTCGAATAGTCGCTTACTTCAAGATCACGTTTGTATTCGGGCTGGTCAACGGCTTGTGTTCCATCATCGATATGCAGGTAGCGATCCACATCGATGTCAAGGGGATATGCCGAGGCGGGCAGGTGCGTGTAGTGATCCTGGCTGACGTAATAATCGCTTAAGTCGGCTTGCTCGACATTTACGCCCAGTTCTGCCAATCGTTGCAGGATAGCGTTTGACGCTACGAACGCTCCGTCGGTATTGAAATGTCCCGTGTCGAAGAATTGATTGAAAACGTCGATGCCTTCTTCTCGCGCTTGCCTCAGGTAACCGGTTAAATCAAGGTACTCCACCCCACCTGAATCAATCAGGGGCTGAATAGTGTCGAAGACGTTCTTGCGCAAGGGGACGTAATCGGGAATTAGGTCGTCGTAGGCAAACTCTTTGCTGGGCGTGTTTACGTAGAGGAAGGGGATGTTGCGCTGTTTGCAATAATCACTCAGCATAACAACGTAGTTGGCATACAGATCAAGATAATCATCGGGCGCAACGTAAAAGTCATAAGCATGAAACAAGTGTCCATCCAGCCCATAATCATAATCGGGATGCGTCATGATATGGAACGCAATATCGTTTCCCAGAATGTATGCGGTCATTGCCTCATTTCTGAATCCAATGCGATCCATTAGATAGCTTTCGGCATGAGATGTAATTTTGTCCATTGCTGCTTGCGCGTTGTCAAGAAAGCTTGTCGCACGGGTGAGCGTGTTGTTTGCAAATGCCACGATTGATGCCTCTTCGTCTGCGACTTCTGTATCGATCATGATTTTTTCGCTGGTGGGTGCATTTTCTTGCAGCTCTTCGCTTGCGGCTTCGCCAGTATTCGCGCTTGCTGCTCTGGACGCTGGCTCATCGAGTGGTTCTGCGGTGAGACTAGGTGGTTCGCTTGCCCCTGTTTGCTCTGCATCTGAATTGGCTGCAACGCCCAAAATTGCGCCGACTCTTTTGCTGAGCTCTTCGAATGACGGCATTTCTTCGGCGTAGCGATTATCGGTATCAAGAAACAAGCTGGTGGAGGTGTTGGTCAACGCAAGAGGTACGCATATGCATAGGGCCATAAGGGTGAGCGTAATTTTATTGCCGAGCGACGTTCTTTTCACTGCTTGCTCCTTAGAACTGAGCGTACATAAACGGGCTGTAACCTGCATTCATGATGAACATTATCGATGCAAGAAACAGTACGGGCGTGCCAATCATGCGACATGCTTGCCACGCAGGAGTGTTTCTGTAACGCTTTTCGAGGCTTTTGAATAGCGGCGTGGACAGCAACAACGATGCTGCAAGAAAGGCAATCGTGCGATTATCCAAGTAGTAACGTGCGCCCCAGGGGAAGGCGGGGTCGGCGCCAATTCCCACAAGATTAAGCAGGTAAGAGAGTGCTTGAGTAGAGCTTTCTGCGCGAAAAATCACCCATCCAAATATGACAACAAGCATAGTGAAAGACCAGGTCAGCCAAGTGGGAAGCGCAAGCTTCGGCGCAATATGCACGCGATATAATCGATCGATTACCATGAAAAGCCCCCACCAGGCACCCCATGCCACAAAATGTAGTGACGCTCCGTGCCACAGCCCCGAAACAAGAAACACAACAATTAAGTTGACGTACACGTTCCCGCGCCGGCTACCTCCAAGGGGAAAGTACAGGTAATCGCGCAGCCACGATGACAAAGAAATGTGCCAACGGCGCCAAAATTCGCCTACCGTGCGCGCTGCATAAGGGTAATTGAAGTTTTCTTCGAAACGAAATCCCAGCATGCGCGCTATACCCAATGCCATATCGGAATATCCCGAAAAATCGAGATAAATCTGGAACGTATAGCAAATGATGCCAATCCAGGCGACCGGCGTGCTGATACCATCTATTTGAGCTGAAAAAATCTTATCGACTGTTAGTCCGAGCGTGTTTGCCAGTATGACTTTTTTACCCAGTCCAATAACGAAACGCCGCACACCCATTGCTATTTCTTCCACGCAAGGAACATTTTGCGTCTCCTGATCCGTGCGGTACATCTGTGCGTAGCGAACAATAGGACCAGCAGCGATTTTCGCGAAAAAGAAAGACCAAAGCACCACGTTGATCAGGTTTTTATCTGCTGTTATGGTGCCGCGATGCACATCAATCAGATAGGAAATCAAGGAAAAGACCAAAAAAGAAATGCCTAACGGCTGCAAGATTACAGGGCTAGTAAAGGGCGCGTTGAAGAGCCGCGCGCAAAGTTCGCCAAAGAAATCGAAGTATTTATAAAAAGCTAGAAAGCTAATGTTAATGATTATTCCAGTAGCGGTAATCGCTTTACGGGGCGTTCCCTTTTTGTTTTGCGCGACACGCGCCAATGCATAAACGCCACTTGTTAAAACTAGCAGATGAGGGATGAATTCAAGTGCCGATAACGAATAGAAAATAATACTTGCCGCCAGGAGCAACGCTTTGGCGGCAGAGCGATTTTCGCCACGTTTTCCTCCGATTAAGCAAGCGGCATAATATGCAACAATCGTGATGGGTAGAAAGACAAAGAGAAACGTTAAAGAAGTTACTGGCATGGCATATCCGATTCCTAGGCAGCTTCTGAGCGACAGAGAACTACCTTGACAGTGCAGCTGAAGGCGGCGTGAGAGACGTAACTCAAGGTTTCCGATGGATCTCAGAGGGGGTGCGCACTATATGCGGTTTGCGCCGATGCTCGCGTTGGCTCGTCTCTCTTGGCGCTCGCCTGACGAAAACTATAGCAATCGCGCATGCTCAACGGCATGTTTGCCGCTTTTTTGCCTAGCTTTGCGCGATGCCAGTGCACGGGTTTGCTTGTTTGGCCAGCTTAGGAAGAAGGGCTGCCTGCGATTTGTTTTTGCGGTCTTGCTTGTGTTTTGAATGCGTTTTATCTGGTGCGATTCATAACCGTGGATTGCCTCTTGCGACAAAGAGCTGTCAGCTGCTCGAGGTGTCAATTTTTCTTAGACGCCTCCAGCGCCGCACGCAGAGAATGAAACAAGCCGCCGATCAGCACCGCGATGGACGCATAGTTCATCAACGAAGAACTGATTGATGTGTCGTAGCCGGCAAACGCGAACTGAACCTGACCAAATAAGTAGGCTCCGAAATCGAGCTTGATAAGGGAATACACGCCGAAGCAAGCTATCACCACGAACAAGAGGCGCCCAGTCCAGATGGCATAACGCAGCGTACCTGGTGCGGTGCGTGTGCTTCCAACACGCATGAGTCGCCCAAGGCCCTTGACATGCAGTCCAACATGCGCAAACGCGATTGCGAACCCCCAGTACGAGCACAGCATGTGGATTCGACGCGCGACGGCGGCCCCGGGCAAGGCTGGCAGGAACCCGAAGGCGAACTTCGAGAGAACAAGAGCGCTTGCCAGCTGCCCAGCAACGCATACGATCAGTCCCACAATAGCAATAAGGCGCAGCGTGCGAACTGCATTGGGGCGACCTCGAAGGAGTGCCTTGATGTGGCGCCGCTTCAAGATGGCATGAGCCACGACGGCGGCAAACAAGGCCACTCCCAAATACTCATGCGGCGCCGCCTGCACAAGAGCCGTTGCCATTACGGCGACAAGTAGCCCGACGGGCGCCGCATCTATCACAGCATGGACCCTTCTCATGCTGTTTGCCTTCCACGGGCACTCTTCGCTGGGTCATACGCGGCAACGACTATCAAGTTGCGGCTCTTCACAGAGAAAATCCTTTCCCTAGTACGAAGCATAACGCTGGTTGCGGTCAAGCGCGTCAATGGCGGCCATTTCATCGGCAGTCAGGCTAAACCCGAATACGTCGGCGTCCTCGCGGATATGATTAGGATTCGATGAACCGGGAATGCAGATGTTGCCCGACTGCAGGTGCCAACGAATAACCGCTTGAGCAGGAGAGATTCCATGATTGGCAGCTACTTCAGCGATAACCGGGTCGGCAAAGAGGGTGCGACAATCAGCCTTGCCACACAGCGGGAACCACGACTCAAGCACCGTGCCAGCTCCGGCGATAGCCGCCTTCACGCTGCCTTCCTGGAAGTAAGGCTGCGTCTCGTTCTGCAGCACGGCAGGCGGAATGGAAGCCATGTCAAGCATGCGCGCGAAACCGCTCTCGTAGAAATTCGAAATGCCGATGCAGCGGATCTTACCAGCCGCCACGGCATCTTCCATGGCGCGGTAGGCGTCCTCGTCGTTTTCGTCTTCGTGATGCAGCAACATGAGGTCAACATAATCCTGGCCCAGGCGCTGCAATGACCCGTCGATTGCGGCCGCCGCATTCGCAAAATCGGCGGTCCACAGCTTCGTGGTCAAAAACACTTCGTCACGTGGCACGCCGGCGCGTGCAATGCCCCGCCCCACGCCATCTTCATTTCCGTAGATGCGCGCGGTGTCAACAAGGCGCATGCCCGCCATGAGTGCCGCGTAGACCGACTCTTCAGCCTGGTCACTTGATAGAATATAGGTGCCAATGCCCAACACAGGCATTGCAACGCCGTTGTTGAGCGTCACCGTGCGGGCAGCCAGATCGAACGACGGGTTGTAGGCGCCCGATGCAGCCACTGTCGTATCTGCCGCTGTGTTTGAATCGCTCGATGCCGAGGTTTGGACGGGTTCATCCGCGGCCGAGCTTGTGGCTGACTGCGACGCACAACCCGCAAAACCAAGAGCGGCTCCTGCACCGAACACGATTGATCCCTTCAAAAAAGTCCTTCTGTCAAGATTCTGGTTCATTTTGTTATCCAATCTCTTCGCTTCCTAGCTTAAACTTGCAAGCCAGCTGTCTACCTGCGACTCTGCGGTGGTCCGGTCGTTTTGAGCAGTGGTGCCCGCCACGGTAAGGCCGTCCATCACCGTTGCTCCCGTGCATCTTCGCGCGACGGTAGCGAACATGCCGGCCTCGCCGCTACCCGCATGCGTGCTGAACGGACAGATTGTCTTACCGTTCCAATCAAGGGCATCGATTGCCGTGTATACCGGCATGGGCATGTCTCCCCACCAGCACGGAAAGCCCAGGTACACGGTGCTGTAGCCCGAAATATCCGGCATTGCTGCCAGCTCGGGACGCGCCTCGGCGTTTTTCTCTTCAAGCGATTCATCGCAGCATGCGTTGTACGCCTCGGGATAAGGCTTCGCGCGCTCGATTTCGAACAAATCGGCTCCGGTTTTTTCTGCAATCATTTGCGCAAGCACCATGGTGTTGCCCACTTCCACGGTGCCCACGCCATAGTTTTCGCCAGCGCGAGAGAACACGAGCACAAGCGAAGAACCATCCGCAGCTGCGGGATTCGCCGATGCGGAAGATGCTGATGCGGAAGATGCCGATGCATCATTCGATGCGGCGCCGGCCGAGGACGCCGTGTCCGATGTCGAAGTGCCTGCCGCATTTCTGTTCTCGCTGCAGCCCGCAAGACCCGCAGTAGCGCCAAGCGCGGTGAGTCCTGCAATTTGGAGAAATCTCCGTCGATCCAAGATTTTCATGCTTTTCTCCTATCCATTCTTTTTGTATGTTTCTGAATACGGCTGTTCGGAGCGGTAGCCCGCCAGCGCATTCTTAACATCCCTGTTTGCGCTTTTTTGCGCATTCGAACCTAGGCATTTGCTGGTAGCTGAGCAGCGCTTTCCCTTCTTTTTTTCGCATTGTGGTGGCCCAGACGCACCCAGAGCGTAACAGCTGTCAAAGCCGTAATGGATTCCATGATGGGCTGCACAAGCATGAGGCCATATACTGGCCAGGTAGCATTCAGCGCAACCATAAGGGGAAGGTCAAACGTGCCTTTCCTTAGAACGGATACAATCAAAGATTGCTTAGAGCTGCCTGTTGCCTGAAATGCCGAGTTCAGCGCGAATTCCAGCACGATAGCCGGCAATGCCAGGATGCGCAGACGTAGAAACGCGGCACCGAAGGCAACGGACTCGGCATCGGCGATAAACAGCGACACTAACGACTCGGCAAGAATTTCGTAGACAATAAGAACGAAGGCAGCCGCTGCAAGAGTGATTGCAAGAACGAAACGCATCGTTGCGCGCATGCGAGCGCGGCCGTCAGATTTCGAGCAATAGGCAATAAGCGGCACCACTCCACTTGTTACGCCCATGATCAGCTGAAACGGGACAAGCTCGAGCTTCTGCACCACACCCATGCCACTCTCCGCCGTTACGGGTGCGGCCGAGAGCAGCGTTACCAGAACTCCGTTTGACAGTGAGGCCAGAGCAATGACTGCGGCAGCTGGCAGACCGATGGCGAAGATCTCGCGCAGGTCGGCGCCTGCGGGGCGGCACGGTCGTGCCGTTATTGGAACTTGAAGCCGCTTGCGGTTCCTTGCGAAGTACCCGATGAAGAACAATGCGCTTGCCGCATTCGATAATGCCGTTGCAAGAGCCGCGCCGGCAACCCCTAGGCCTAGCCCGAAAATGAACACGGGGTCTAAGATGATGCACATAAGCACGCCCGCGCACATGCCCGCGCTCGCAACCCCGGGCTTCCCCTGCGCCTGCAGCATGGAGGCCAGCACGAGCCCGGTGACGGTCGGCGCCGCGCCGGCGGATGCGGCGAACCGGAGGAAGGCTCGGGCGTGCGGCATGACAGCTTCGGGCGTGCCGAGCAACCTTAGCAGCGGTTTGGAGCAAAGAAACAGCATGGCGCCTGCGACAAGCGCAAATGCCGCGGCAAGCCATGCCGACGTTGTCGCCACGCGTCGGGCACGCTGCTCGTCGCGCGCGCCGAGGCAGCGCGACACAAGGCTCCCGCCGCCGACGCCGAACAGGTTGGAGACCGCGTTCAGCAGCATGTATATCGGGAACGTGGCGATCAAAGCCGCTACCTGGGCGGGATCTCCCGTTTGCCCGATGAACCAGGTGTCCGCCATGTTGTACGCCAGCACCACAAGCTGGCTTGCCACTGCCGGCAGGGCGAGGCTTGCCACGGCGCGCGGGACTGATGCCTTCTCAAATAGATCCGTGGAATCGAACCCGTTCTGTTGGTGTTTTTTGAATCGCTGAAGCAGGTTCAAGCGATTCCCTGCCCCTTCGTCGATAAACCGTTCGTGGCTCTGCATAAACTAGACACTCCTGATGTGCTACGGTAGTTGCTTATTCCTTGCAAATGGCATAACATCATGAAGAACGGGTTTTTGCAACGGACGCGCCCACGTAAACCGTTACTTATGACTACACTTCGGCAAAAACAGTTGCTTAAAGAGAAATAGGACAGGGCACATGGTCGAACAACTAGATGATGGAAAGAAAACGGACTTGCGTGTGGTGAAAACGCTCGATGCAATCCG
>CAKTVK010000016.1 GCA_934623455.1 uncultured Eggerthellaceae bacterium
CTCCATAGTGGCTGCATCGAACGCTTCACACGAGAACCCACCGCGATGCACCTGGCACTGCTTGGGGTCGCCCACACCTTCTACGGCTACCTTGAACCGCTTTGCCACGCGCGACAGACGATGCAGATTCTGCGCCGATGCAGGATCTTCTGACCGCAGCTTGAGCGTTTTCAGCAACGCTTCGGCCACTAAAGGAAGCATCATGCCACGCGTAACATCTTGGCACGTAGCTTCCCCGCCGCTCAGCGCGCGCGTGCCAGCGACGCGTTCATGCAGATAGGATTGCAGTTCATCCCTGGTCATATCGGGGAATAAGTCAAGCGCCACCGTATCGCCCGGCAAAGCGAATCGCGAGAGATTGAATATCGCAATGCCCGAAAGCCCGTATTTGCGGAACAGCACTTCGCCGCGCTCCTGTGCTAGCGGCGCGCCATCGCGCTCAAGGGCAGCCTGGCAACGCACACGAATGTTATCCAGCGCGCGGATGTCGCGCGTGTCGGTTTTCAGCGGGCCAAGCACGGACCTTGCAGGCGCATACGGCAAGTCGCTGGGAAGAAGCTCACGTGCAACAGCGCCACCAACTGCGCAAATAACCTGGTGGGCGCGCTGAAACGACCCATCAGCCATGCGCAACGTGTACGGTTTTCCCGGCGCGCGCGGCGGCTCGACGGAGCGCACGCGCATGTTGCAGCATTCTTTGACACCCAGTCCTTGTGCGGCAGCGCGCAGCACATCAAGAACGGTCGAGGCTTTACCTGTTATGGGGAAAAGACGGCCTTCTCCTTCTTCGCGCCAGCAAAGTCCCAGGTTGGCAAAGAAATCGAGGACAGCATTTTGCGACTGCCGCCCAGCGGGCGAGCATGAGCGCGGCCAAAACGCCACCTCTTCAAGGGCCGCAAGGGACGCCCCCACGAACGCGGCGTTTTGGTAGAGACCGTTTGAGATCACGGCGTTCGAGAAATTGCAGCGACCATTGCCCGTTGCCAGAATCGAGCGTCCCACGCGGTCGTCTGCCTCGAACAGCGCGATGTTCGCAGGGCGAACGCCCGCGACCGAACGGGAGGTTGCGGCGGCATTGTCAACAGCCGCACGACAAGCCGCAACTTCGTTGGAGCCCGCGCTTGTGCCGGCACCAACGTCTGCTGCAGCGTGCACGATGGCATCGGCACCTGCGCGGGCAGACGCGCTGACACTTGCATCGCCGGCGCCTGCACAAGCGCCTGCAACATCTTCCCCGTCCAGCGCGCGGCACTTCCATGCGGCAGAAATGGCGGCCGCCAAACCAGCTGCGCCGCCACCAATGATGATCACATCGTATGTTTCGTTTTCGTTCATGCGCTTATGATACCACGCACCCGCCCTTCAGCCCTGCAAAGCAACACAACGGACTTCCCTTGATTATGCAGGAGCTTAGGCAGACCCTGCATCCGAAGGATAAACCGATACGGACCGCCCTTGATAGCGCGGGAGTTTTACCTGATAAGCGCTGCCCAGTTTCGCTTCTTGTAGGAAATTCTGTCAACGCACACGACACCCGATTGTTCGTCTACGCGAAAAAACACCATATAGTTGCCGAATTCTGCCCAGCGATAACCAGCCGATGTAGCAACCTCATCACGCACAAAAGGATACGTTGGAGCGAATGATTCAAGCTTATCAACAAGCTCGTCAAAAGAATCAAGGAGCTGCCGAGCAGCAGAAGCATTCGAAAGAGAGAGCGTTATATACCGCACCGTCGCGCTCAAATCATCGGAGGCTTTTTGCGTCACAGAAACACGAAAGGCACTCACAATCCCAGCTCCTGACGCAATTGCAACGATGCATCATGAGCAGATACAACACGCCCCTCTTCGGCATCCCTTCTGCCCTGCATAAGAAACTCATAGAAGTCCAGCCGCGCCCGCAGCTGTTCATAGCTATCAATGCCCATTATGGCCAGATCGCCGTTTCCGTTTCGAGTGACAATCATCGGCTCGCTGTCCACATGACATTGCTCGGATATCTCACTGTAATTGTTACGCAGAACCGTGCTTGAAATTACACGCATATCGGTTCGCCTCCTTTGTCGTATTCTGAAGATTATCTTACCATATTTCTTTAGATATTGGCAATTGTCACTTTTGCCAACAGTTGATACAAGTTGAGACAAGAGTGAGCTACGAGTACAGCAAGAGCTCGTAAAGGGATTTGTGATGGCTGCGGGCGTCGAAAGTATGACAACTAGCTCTGATACGTGAATTCTCGGTTGATAGCATTTACAATGTAATTCCTTATGATTCGAGTAAACGGTTAGGCGGTTGATGTTATGACGTTCGAAGAGTTTGACTACGTAATGCTGAAAGACGGCGCGCTCGGTTGCCTCATAGAGGATTTCGGCGACGGCGCCTACCTTTTCGAGTTCCCTACGCCTAACGGTGAGCACAGATACGACGATCGTGTCATCCATGAAGACGAAATTGAAAAAACGGTCCCGCAGAGCGCCTTACCTAACCCGTATGCTGGCAGGTGGGATTTCGAGTAGCTATGGCATCGGATGATTTTGAGGTTGTGGCCTTCAAAATCCCATCATGCCTGTACCGGTGCATGAAGGACAGCAAGAAGGCAGACATCACAGCGCTGCGGCAGCTCGTCGGGTGCAACGAGGCGTATTTCGGCGCCGTCGCGAGAAGCCTCCAGTCGAAGGAATACGTCGAGGGCTTCGCAATCCCCGCTTCTCTCGGAAAGCGTCGAATTGCGACCATGTTGTCGGAAAAATGGCTTCGATGTGCAAAATATTCCTGTTCGGGGTAGGTCAAAGGGATATTGATCTTCGTTCGTCTGCCACTTGCAGTTCGCGACCTGGGCTTTCATGAATCAGTATCAGTTTAAACAGCGCTATCTGGACCGCAAATGCTCCCCAAGGTGCCCCGAACAGGAATATTTTACGCATTTGGACGAAAAAAACGACAACCTGCCACCGCGAAGCCAAAAAGGATAGAACTGGGCGCACAATCTTTATTCGCTGCTGCGCCCGTAAACCCCAACGCGCCGCAACAACGCAAAAAAATCCGAGGCGCAATCGGCACCTCGGATTCAATTGTTGACAAAAGGTGGGGTAATTTGTCACGGTCGCGGTCGTCGTCATTGAGAGCAACCGCAAGCAGCGACAATCAAGCGACAGCCTGAGCGACGGCAAGCAAGAATTACTCGACAGGAATCTCCAGAACCCAGCCCTCGGGACCTTCGATGTCGCAAGCCTGAATGCCTGCCAACGTCTCACGCAGCTTCTTCAGCACGGGACCGCAGCCATTGGCGGTGCCCGGGAACGTCACATCGCAGAAACCTTCCTTCGCCACACGCGCAACGGGGCTGATAACAGCCGCAGTACCGCACAGGCCGCACTCGACGAACTCGCCATCGATAACTTCCTGGAACTTCACCGGGCGCTCAATCACGTTCAGACCCAGCACGTCGCGGCCCAACGCCACCAGCGAACGACGCGTAATAGACGGCAAAATGGAATCGGTCGCGGACTTCGGCACCACCAAGTTGCCTTCCTTGTCCACGAAAATCACGTTCGCGCCGCCCGTTTCCTCAACATAGGTGCGCGTCGCGGAGTCAAGGTACATGTTCTCGGAGAAGCCGGCCTCGTGCGCCTTCTCGTACGGATACAGGCTCATGGCGTAGTTCAAGCCAGCCTTGATGTTACCGGTGCCGTGCGGTGCCGCGCGGTCGTAATCGGGGATGGTGACCTCAATGGAGGACTCGCCGCCCTTGAAGTACGGGCCAACGGGGGTAACCAGAATACGGAACTGATACTCGTCAGCAGGCTTCACGCCAATCACAACGCCCGTCGCAATCATGAAGGGGCGAATGTAAAGCGTAGCGCCCGAACCATAAGGCGGAACCCATGCGGCGTTCGCGGCAACAACCTGCTTCACGGCCTCCACGAACTTGTCCTCGGGGAACGCGGGCATGCACAAGCGACGCGCGGAATCGGCCATGCGCTTAGCGTTCAAGTCGGGGCGGAAGCACACGATGCGGCCGTCCTTCGTGGTGTACGCCTTCATGCCTTCGAAAACTTCCTGGCAGTAATGGAAGATACCGCCGCACTCGGAAACGGCAATGGAGTGGTCCGCGGTCAGACCGCCCTCTTCCCATTCACCGTTCTTGTAATTGCACACGTAGCTGTAATCCGTGGGCATGTAGGCAAATGAAAGGTTGCCCCAATCAAGATCCTTTTTTTCCATGGGTTTCATCTCCTTGACACCTTTTATGACACTTTCGCATCCTTATTGAATCGTTCTCATTATGCGCCTTTTCGAGAAGCGCCTTTGCAGAAAACAGGCAACGATACAAACTGTTAACCTAAAGAGCAAGCGCAAACGCGCATAATGAAACGATATGGTAAAAAGCAGTTGACGGCGACAAGCCGATAGACCAAATAAGGGAACCAGGAAAGAGAAGAAGGCGCAGCAGATGACAATGAGCACGCAGACCAAAGAAAAAATCGAACTTCTCAACCAATGGATCGACGAATGCGCGCCGGGTCGTATGGTGTTTTTCGGCGGCGCGGGCGTGTCTACCGAAAGCGGCATCCCCGACTTTCGCAGCCCCGATGGACTGTACGCGCAGAAATATAAGCTGCCACCAGAGCAGATTATCTCGGGCGGTTTTTTCCACCGCGACCCCAAGACGTTTTTCGAGTATTACTGCGACAAGATGATCGCGCTGGACGCCAAGCCGAACGCAGCGCATCGGCGCCTTGCGGAGCTTGAGGCAAAGGGCACCTTGCGCGCCGTAATTACGCAGAACATCGACGGGCTGCACCAAGCGGCCGGCAGCAAAAACGTGCTGGAGCTCCACGGCAGCGTACATCGCAATTTCTGCATGAAGTGCCAGCGCTTCTTTGACGTGCGCGAAATGCTAGCGGCGCGCGATGCGGACGGCATTCCCCGTTGCACGTGCGGCGGTATCATCAAGCCCGACGTTGTGCTGTACGACGAATCGCTTGATATGAACATCCTCACCGCATCGGTTCAAGCAATCCAAGCGGCCGACCTTATGGTGATTGCAGGAACGTCGCTTGCTGTATATCCGGCGGCGGGACTCATCGACTATTTCGCAGGCAAGCATCTGGTCATCGTGAACCTCTCGCCTACACCCGCCGATAGCCAAGCGGATCTTTGCATTGCCGCGAAAGTCGGCGAAGCGCTGGGTCGCAAATAGCGCACGCGAAACCCCACGATCACGACCAAAGGCTGCGCCCTGGGTGGAAGGGTTGAACCAAACTGCTGAGCCTGGATGAATAGAGCAAGCCCCAACATGAAGAAGCATCATCCAGGCGAAGTCATGAGGCCGGCATTCCCCCGCGCGGGGCGCAGCCTGGAAGCGAAGGGCGCCCCGCCTCGCTGGGAACGAACGCCTCCCGCCAGGGCGCGGCCGCATGTATCCAAGACCTTGCAACGAACCAACCTTCATCGCCTGCTATTTTTGTCAAAAATTTATTATTTCTTTTGATTAATAACACTTTTTCAGGCACTTCGCGTATACTACAAAACATCGGAAAGCGAGGCGAAACCCCATGAATCTAACGTTCGAAGGCTACGTAAAGCACTGCCTGGAAGAAAAAACGGGCGTCAAAACGGCAAGCATCCAACGCTTGGTTTCGCTCGCGCTCTCCAACAACGACATCATGGAATTGGTCTTCATCTTTGCCATTCAACGTAATAAAAAGTATCACCTTATGAGCCAGGTTTGGAACACGCCGCTTGAGCCCGAATACCGAGCCGCGCTGCGCGTACTGGGCGAAGAAGGCTCCTTAGAAGCATTCCTGCAATCCAAGCGCACGCCAGTGAGCTACCGCCGCATCTACACCGATTTCCTGCACTACCCCACGAAGCTTGCCGCACAGAAAAAAGCGGAAGGGAAAGACATCGAACGCCTGCGGCAGCGCACGGTGGCCGCCCTGGAAACGGCTCACATCACGCGCTATCGCGTTTGCACGGACCTTGGCTTGAACCCCGGAAACGTCTACGCGTACTTGGCGGGCAACACCGATAAAGTGTCGCTCAAAACTGCGCAGGCAATTTGCGACTACGCTTACGACGCCCTTGAAAAAGCACAAGCGCAAATGCCCGTCGAAGAAAAAAGATGAGGCTTTCCCACTGCCTTCGCTCATCACACCAAAGCAAAAAAGAACATCTCACAGCACCTTAAAACTACCCGAATTGCGGCAATTCACCTAAAAATAACGATGCCAAACAACCCAAATACTCACATTTTTCTTGCCCTTGCCCCTATGCCGCCCTACAATAGCACCATTGAATTCTGTTTCAGGGCGAGGTGAAAATCCTCACTGGCGGTAATTGAACGACGCGGATTCTTCGCAAGAAAAACCCGCGAACGCAAAAGCCCGCGACCCTTGCGCAGCAAAAACTGGCAAGGCTGACTCCGTGAAAATCGGGGGCCAACGGTCACAGTCCGGATGAAAGAGGCGGATATTCGACAACGCGTTTTTTCTGCATGTGCGCCATGCTTTTCGGTAGCGTGCCACGCCGCACGCAATGCCGCAACGCAAACGCTTGCAGATGAAATCTTTGCATTGTCCTACGAGCCTGCAATGAGGAATTCATGCGGGTTCGTTTTCTTTTCAGCGGGAAAACGTGCCTGAACTACCGGAAAAGCGGGGCGCATCACAAGAAGCAACGCGCACTCACTCGCTGAAAAGAAAGGAATCTTCCATGGAAGCAGAAAAGAAAACGGCCGCTACCGCCAACCCCGCCGCAGGCATCAAAAACACGAACCGCTGGGACACGCGTCAGCTGGTCGTTATGGCGCTTATGTGCGCTTTGAGCGTGTTGCTCTCGTTCATTGAGTTCGCGATTTTCCCCGCCGCCGCGTGGCTGAAATACGATGCCTCGTTCGTTCCTGCCATGATCTGCGGCTTCGCCTTTGGCGCAGGCCCGGGCACCGCAGTGGGCCTGGTTGCCGTTGTGCTGCACGGCCTGATGTCTGGCAACTTCTGGGGCGCTGTGATGAATGCGCTGGTGGTATGCGGCTACGTTATTCCTTCGGCGCTTATCTATAAGCGCATGCGCACGTGGAAAGGCGCCATCGTTGGCCTGATCGTAAGCTTCATCTGCGCTATTATCCTTGCCATCGTGGGCAATCTGCTGGTTACGCCTATCTACGCCGGCATGCCCGTTGAAGCCGTAGCTGCAATGATCGTTCCCATCCTTTTGCCGTTCAACACCATGAAGGCCGCGCTGAACGCCGTGATTACGCTGGCTATCTACAAAGCCATCTCCAACTTGATCACACCGAAGAAAAACCAAGTTGTGGGCAAAAAGTAGCAGAAAGAAGCTCCCATGATTGAATTCAAGGACGTTCGGTTTACGTACGATGGCACCAACTGGGCAATAAACGGCGTAACGACAAGCATCCAACCAGGCGAATTCGTGTGCATCCTGGGTGGGAACGGCAGTGGAAAATCAACGCTTGCCAAGCATATCAACGCGCTGCTCATTCCCGATGAAGGCGAAGTGCGCGTGGGCGAATGGAGCACCGCCGACGAAGACGCGCGCTACCTTATTCGCAGCACAGCCGGCATGGTGTTCCAAAACCCTGACGACCAAATTGTGGCAACGCTTGTGGAAAACGATGTGGCGTTTGGCCCTGAAAATCTGGGCGTTCCCACCGATGAACTGCGTGAACGTATAACGGCTTCCCTGAAGGCGGTTGGCCTTTCGGGCTTCGAGAAAGCCGAGACAGCCGCACTTTCCGGCGGCCAGAAGCAGCGCGTGGCCATTGCCGGCGTGCTTGCCATGAAACCGCGCGTCCTGATTCTTGATGAAGCATCGGCCATGATCGACCCCCGCGGTCGAACAGGGCTGATGCGCATCGTACGCGAGCTGAACGGCAAAGGCTTCACTATCATCATGATCACCCACTTTATGGAGGAAGCGGCCGCGGCCCAGCGCATTCTGGTTATGGAAGCCGGACGTATTTGCATGGAGGGCACACCGAACGAAGTGCTCAAGTGCGCCGATGAGCTACGTCACCTGCACCTGGACGTGCCGTTTTCTGTGCAGTTTTCGCTTGCCTGCCAAGACGCGGGTCTTCCCGTTACCACCACCCTTGACGCGCAAACATTGGAGGACGAACTATGCAACTTACTTTTGACCAGGTAAGTTTCACCTATGACGCCTCGCTCGCGCGCGAGGAAAAGAAGCGTGCGAAGAAAGCGGCGAAGCGAAGCGGTGCGGCAAACAATGCGAACGCCGAAGCTGCCGGGGCTGCCGGAGCCTGCGCCCATGCCAGCATTGCCGGCGTTGCGGAAGCCGCAGACGCCACGCCTTCCCCCACCGCATATGCCGATTGGGGCAACAACCCCGACAACCGGTGGGCGCTGCAAAACATCAGCTTCACCGTGAATGAAGGCGATTTTTTGGGCATTGCCGGACATACCGGCAGCGGAAAATCCACGTTGCTGCAGCACATGAATGGCCTGCTTGAACCCACGTGCGGGCGCATAACGCTCGATGGTGCCAACCTGGCCGATAAAGCCACGCGCAAGCAATGCCGTGCCGCCGTGGGCGTGGTGTTCCAATATCCCGAGCGGCAACTGTTCGCCGCCACCGTGTACGACGACGTTGCTTTCGGCCCGCGCAACCTCAAACTCGATGAAGCCGAAGTGGGCCGCCGCGTTCGCACATCGCTGGAATCCGTAGGACTCTCTTGCGACGACCTGGGCAACGCAAGCCCATTTGAGTTGTCGGGCGGTCAGCAGCGTCGCGTGGCCTTCGCAGGCGTTTTGGCCATGAACCCGCAGGTTCTGGTTCTTGACGAGCCCACCGCTGGCCTTGATCCCGAAGCGAAAGCAACGTTTCTACAGCTCATCGACACGCTGCACGCCCAAGGCATGACCGTGGTTATGGTGTCGCACAACATGGACGACTTGGCGCGCTTCTGCAATCGCATCATCGTGCTGAATCAAGGCCAACTTGTTTTGGAAGGAACACCTGAACAGGTGTTTTCCCACGAAGAAAAGCTGCATGCCATAGGGCTTGACATTCCCACCGCACAGCACCTGGTGAACAACTTGCGTGCGCGCGGCGTGAAGCTCCCCGTAAGGCTCTTCTTTGATGCCCAGGATTTGGCGAACGCATGCGCGACGCTGTATACGCAGGTCGCAGGAGATGCGCAGGAGGCCCCACAATCATGAGCTCCCCCACCGCCCTGATATTCGGACGCTATGTTCCTGGAACCAGCGTGGTACACGCCTTGGACGCGCGCTGCAAGCTTACGTTGCTGCTGGTGTTTATCGCCGCGAACGTCATCACAACCACGCCGGTTGCCGTTGTTCTGTGCGCTGCATTCGTGATAGCTGCGTATTGCGCCGCCCGTATTTCCGCACGCACGGCTTTTACCTGCGTGGGACCGCTTTTGATCATTGTTGTTTTCACCGCTATCGCGAATCTGTTTTTCGTGCAAGGCGGCGCCACACTTTGGAGCGCAGGACCAGTTACTATCACCGAAAACGGCCTGTACCAGGCAATTCTTATGTCGTTTCGCCTGACCATCTTGCTATTTGGCGCATGCTTAGTCACCATGACCACCACCGCGCTTGACATCACCGATGCCTTCGAAAGCATGCTCGCGCCGTTCGCGCGCTTCGGATTGCCCGCCCACGAGCTTGCCATGATTGCCGGCATCGCGCTGCGGTTTTTGCCCCAGTTCGCCGCCGAATTCGTAAGCACGCGCAACGCCCAGATAAGCAGAGGCGCTTCGTTTTCGGAAGGCTCCCTGAAAGAGCGCGCCCACGCCTTCAGCGCGCTGTTCGTGCCGCTGTTCGCTAGCGTCTTTCGCCATGCCGACACGTTGGCGGCGGGCATGGACGCCCGATGCTACCACGGCGGTACAGGACGCACCCACCTGCATGAGCACGCGTTCCACGCGCGCGATGCGGTCGCCAGTGCTCTCACGCTGCTTCTTCTTGCAGCGACGATCGTCTGCAAAGTCATGGGATGGTAGGTGAACAGGGATGAAATTGTTGACAAAAGGTGGGGTAATTTGTCAACAATGCGGGTAGGGGCAGGACTATTCGAAGTCGTACAGCGCTTGGGTAGCCTGGCGGAAGTCCTCGTAGACCTCTTGCGCAATGCCTTCGTCGTCAACGAATTCGAACGCTTCCGGCTGATCTTCTTCATCAACCGCGGTCGCTTCCATAATAACCAGTTCACCCGAAGAACCCACGGGCTCATCGTCGCTTACCGGGAAAAAGAAACCGTAACGACGCCCGCCGTGCAGAATCAATCCAAGAAACTCCAGATCGACTAAATCGCCCTTTTCATCCTCGAAGGTATAGACCATTCCCTCTTCGATGGGCGGACAAAAATTCGGCGCGCTTCCCTGACGCATACGAGTTCCTTTCCTCGAAAAACCACTACGCGAACAGGGTACCACAGCCGTCGCCCGTTGCAATCAACTATAATTGATGCGGGCGACGCCCTAACAAGAATAACGCACACACAAATGCGCTTCTTCCGACCGACGTCCGCACGAACAGCGCATCGTTAACGCACGCCTTTCGCGCTCTTCATCCCCCTATAATAAGAAGAAGGATACGCTCATGACCACATATTTTGCACCCGTTGAAACAGAAGAGCAAACACGTGAGCTGGCTAATATAGCAGGCGCCATTTGGAACGAATACTGGCCGGCAATCATCGGGCAAGAACAAACGACCTACATGGTTGAACGATTCCAATCATACGATGCTATCACGCGCGATATGATAGAAAATAATTACGAATATTGGTTCGTGGTGGCAGATAAAGATGAGCCGACCGAATGCATTGTGGGCTTCACGGGCGGACACAACGAACCCGAAACGAACCGCTTCTTTATCTCGAAAATCTACCTTTTCGCACAGGAACGCGGCAAGCATTTCGCGAGCGACGTTATTGCGTTCTATAACGACCTGTGTTTGCAACGCGGGCTTGCCGCAATGTATCTTACGGTAAATAAACGCAATGAGCTGGGTATTCGCGCCTATCAAGGTAAGGGATTCGAAACAATTGATGCCGTAGCAGCCGACATCGGTCACGGCTTTGTCATGGACGATTTCATTATGGAGCGCCGCGCACAGTAATGGCGGACCAGGCTGCACAGGCCGCGCGCCGTGAGACATACCAGCGCGGCGGCACAAGGTTGAGCCGAACTGCTGAGCCTGGATAAGTTAAGCGAATTCCAGCCAAGAAGAAGCATCATCCAGGCGAAGTCGCGAGGTGAACGCCTTGCTCCGCGCGAGCAACTACCGTCACAACAGCACCGCAAACGCAAGAAGGGCGCCTGACCAGCTGGCCAAGCGCCCCCTTCTCTCTCTTCGGTTAGCAGTGCTCCGCAGGGTTTTCCGCTCAGCTGCTGCAGCCATCGCACTCAGCTGCAGCAGCATGCACATCAAACCTGATCAGCGACCGTTCGCATTACACAAATCCGTACAGTCCGCAGATAAGCGGCAAGCACACCGACGTCAGAACAACCAGGAACAACGTAGGGATAATGCCTGCCTTCGCATATTGTCCCATGGTGTAATAGCCCGTGGAATACGTAAGCACCGGCACGCAGTCAAGCGGCAGAATGTAGCTCACGGATGCTTCCCATGCCACCACCATGAGCATGGCATACATAGGAATGCCGAAGTCCATGGCAATGGTTCCCAAGGGGAACGCCAAAATGCCTGCAACCGCCGGGCCAACGGGAACCACGTTGTGCATAATGGCGCCAATAAGCGAAGCCACCAGCATCAAGATAAGCGGCACTTTCATGAAATCCGGCGTAATGGTCATGATAGTTTCCACAATCCAGTTGCCGGCGCCCGTGGTTACCACGAAATGACCTGCGGAAATAACGCACATGATAAGCAGAATGATATCCCAGTTCATACGCTTGAGCAGACTCTTGAAGTCAAGCGGATTCCAGCCGGGAATGCTCAAAAGCACCATAGCCACAATAGCAATTTCCGCCGTGTTCAAAAACGTGAGCCACGAGCTTGCAATCCAGAAGATCAGCGCGGCGGCAATAACGCCCACCGTCTTCCACTCGCACGGCTGCATCTTCGGCAAGTCCGAAACTTCGCGCATGGTTTCATCCACCGCATGTTGCGAAATAGGCTCGGGTTTGAACCACACGCACAAGAAAAGCCAGCTGGCAATCAGAAGAACAATCGCAAACGGTGCGCCGATCATCATCCATTCGACAAAGCTCATCTCCACGCCGAACAGGCTGGAAAACAAACTTACCGTCAACACATTGCAGCCATTGCCTGCCATGCACGCCATGCCGCCGGCATACGACGCATACGGAATGGCAATCATCATGGCTGAGCCCAAACGCGACGTTCCGCGTTCCGTTCCGTTGAGTTCCAGCAAGCGCTTACCCACGGAAATGAACACGCCGCACGCAGCAACATCGCTCATGACCAGGGACAATAATGCGCACGCGCACATGAAGCCCAAAATGACTTTGCGGCTGTCGTTTCCCGCCCAGCGCAGCACCAAACCGCATACACGCGTGGGAATCGTGGTGGCATCAAGAGCAACGGTAAACGCAAACGTACCCATAAGAAAGAAGACGGTCGAACCAATGGAATTGGCGTACGCGTCGTTGAATGAGCAGACGCCCATGATGGGCATCATCACCAGAATAAGCAGCGCCGTTGCTGCCAAAGGAAGTGCTTCGGTGACCCAGAGCAGAACGCCCGCCACCAGAATAGTCATGACCATGCGGCCTTCATAGGCCAAACCCGCCGTTTCGGGGGCAAGCGCTGCTGCCGCAATAAGCAACGCAGCAATAGCAAGAACAACCACGTTTCGCGGTCTGAACGAAACGGGCTTTATAAGCTCCGACATGTATCCTCCCCTTTTGGATAGTCTTGTGTGTCGTTTTGGGGTACGCAGAATTCCTTTCTCTACGCCCTGAGAGCTATGACCAATTCGCAGCATTATGCCATATCGTTGGTCATTTTCAATAAGTGATTTTTGAGAATAAAGACTTATCACGGGCACGTTTTGCGAACCATTTGCACAACCTGCAACGATTCCCCGCGCCCCGCAAAAAAGCCCTTTACGGGAAGGGGGAAGACAAAACGCCCTCCCCCTTTGCATCGAGTAATTAACGCATCACTCACGCGACACTCTTAGAGCGCACCCATCATCGGCGGAATGACCAGCAAGCATACCGAGAACACGACAAACGTAATAATCGTGGTAGGCAAGCCGCCCTTGAACATCTCGCCAAACTTGTAATACCCACGCGAGTAAGAAACCAGCAACACAGAGTCCAGCGGAACCAGGAAGCACAGTGCGCACCACAAAGCCAGCATCAAAGCCGTTGCGGTGAAGTTGCCACCTACGGCACCGACCAGGCCAAATACCGGGGCGCATACCAGCGCTGCCAGACCAGGGCCCGAGGGGAAGAAGTTGTGGATGATAGCCAGAGCCACGGAGATGATAAGGAACAGAACCAGGAAGCTCATGTCAGCCGTTACGGACAGCAGGATGTCAACAATCCAAGCAACAGCGCCAGAGACAGACATTGCCTTTACAATGCCGTTGATGGAAGCCATCATAAGCAGAATCTCCCAGGGGCTTTCCTCGCGGTATTCCTTCATGGTGACCATGGAAGTACCCGGCAGGAACAGGAAGCCCAAAGCCATCAGGGCAACGAACGTGGTGTTCAGAACAGGCAGCCAAGAGCTCAAAATCCACAGAACAATAGCGACCAAGATAACGCCAATGTTGAACTTCTCTTTGAACTCCATAGCAGGCATGGAGTCAACGTCTGCCAGAAACGTATCGATTGCTTCCTGAGAAAGCGGCTCGGGTTTGTAAACCTTGATCAGGGCAATCCAGGTCAAAACCAAAGAAATCACTACAGGAATAATGGTGTAGCCGAACCACTCGGCAAACGTGATGGTCATACCAACGGTGGACTCCATCAGGCCCAGAACAACAACGTTGATGGGAGTACCGGAAGGAAGCAGGCAGCCACCGAACATAACAGCAAACGGGATTGCCATAGAAATGCAGCGACCCAGGTTGGATTCGCCCGGAACAGCGCCCTGCGCGTCAAGCAGCGTGATTGCAAAGGCCATCATGATTGCGGTCAAAGCAATGTTGGACATGCAAACAGAAATGATAGCGGAAACAATCATAAAGCCCAAGATGATCAGGTTCGTGTTGCCCTTCGTAATCTTGATGATCTGGGCAATCATGCGCTTGGGGAACGTGGAAGCGCTCAAGAACGTGGTGAAGCCGAAGATACCAATGAACATCCACAGAGCGCTGCTGAATGTTGCAGCCCAAATGTCGTTGTACTTCGCAATTCCCAAGAAACCGCACGCGCCCACCATCACCAAAGACGTGATAGGAAGCGGGAGCGCTTCAGTGGCCCACATAACCACGGCGGCCAGCAAAACCATGATTGCGGTTTGGCCTTCGCGGCTTAATTCAGGCGACCACAGGGGGCCGAACTGGCCAATCAAGACCAAAACGAGTGCGACAATAATCCAGATGTATTTCATCGTGGTCTTATTGCCTTTAGCATCAGATGCCATTTTTCCTCCTAAAATGAGCAGTCAGTGGGCCTTGCCGGCCTGGCAAGGCCCTCCCCTTTTATATAGCTACCTTACGTAACGCTGCTTTATGCAACCGTTGCGAAGATGTCGCCCAACACAACGTCTTCTTCAGACGTATCGGCAACCAAGGTCTCTTCCTGGTATCCTTCAGCGGAAAGAACAACCTTGTATGCCTCGTTGCCCAGCTCCTTGAAGCGGAACTCGCCGAAATCATCAGTCTTCAGAGCAGCAACTTCTGCACCAGAAGCATCGATCAGCTTGGCATCGGCACCAATGAGCACTTCGTTCTTCTGGCGATCAACGAAGCAGCCGTACACCCAGCGCTTGGGATAGTTCATGTAGTACACATGAGAACCTTCGCAAGACGGCTCGGCGTTTGCAGGAATCTCTTCCTCGTCAACGAAGGTCAGAGCGCCCGTTGCGCAAATGTCAACGCAACGCGGAACGGTCCAGCCGTCGTCCAGCAAGTGAGCGCAACCCGTGCAGCCCTGGGGAAGCTGGAGTTCTTCGTTCCAGTACACGCCCTCGAACTTCTCGGCAATGTCCTTGCGGCCCTTTGCCTTCTCGGTATCAAGAACAATCAGACCGTCTTCGCGCTCCATGAGCACTTCAGGAGCATACTCGCGGATCTTCTCGTTCTGAGCACCCATAACCGGCTTGTAGTTGATCTTGACCTCGGGCACTTTGCCGCGGTCTTCCTGCTCAAGCTTGCACCAGAACTGACCGGAAACGGGCTGCTTGGCAGCATACGGAGACCAGTCGTTGCCGCAATGCTCATCTTTGCAGATGAACTGGCAGCCATAGCAGCCATTGCACAGGCTGGCGTCAAACAGAAACTTCTTCATGATTAGCAAACCCCCTCGAGTGCTTTGCTGATTTCATGGCTTTCGCCATCCATAATTGCGTCCCAAACGTTGGTGCCAGACTCAACGGTGTAGTGATCCTTCTTGAATGCCTCCGGATACTCAGCCATCAAAGCGTCAATGTCGATCTTCTTCAGGCCAACCAAGTAGCCGCCGGTCACTTCGCCTGCAGCGTTCTTGGAGGAAGTGTTGCTCGGAGCAATCAGATTGTTCGCGCCACCGCGGTCAATTCCGCCGTAACCAGGAACAATCGGATCGGTCTCGGCGCCGTGGTCCTGGTACACCGCACCCGGCATAATACGCTCGGTCACGTACGCGCCGCCCAAAACGGTACCGCGCTCGTTGTACACGGCAATAATGTCGCCGGACTTGATGTCGTACTTCTCGGCATCAACAGGGTTAACCCAGATAGGCTCGTAAGCGTAGCCGTCCTTGCCAATAACCTTGCAGGTCTCAACTTCGCGGATCCATACGCAGTCATCGTAGTTTGCGTGGATGCGCCAACGCGGATGGTTGGAAACCAGCAGGAACGGGTAATCCTTTGCGCGGTCGCAAGAAATACGCTCGTGATGGCTCTCGGATTCCTCGATCCAGTGAGCAACAATCGGGCGCTCCTTGTCATCGGGGAAGAAGTTGGCCAGGCCCATGGAGTAGAACTCGATCTTGCCCGTGGGGGTCTCCAGCGGGTTCGCCTCGGGATCTTCGTAGAACTCAATCATGCCGGCGGGTTCGTCTGCCCAGCCCTCGCGGGTCGGCATGGTCTGGTAACCCTGCTTCTTGATGAGCTCCAGGTCCTGCTGCTCTTCGGGAAGACCGCAGCCTTCATAACCAATCTTGATCCACTCTTCTTCGGTCAGGCCGCCCGAGTAGTTCTCGGCGCAGTCTTCGTAGATGCCGCCGTACTTCTCCAGCTTCTTAGCAACTTCCCACACGCACTCGTAGTCGGAAAGGGACTCGCCCACGTGATCGATTGCTGCTTCTTCCCAGATAATCTGGTTGAACTGGCCCGAGTAGGTGTCAACGCCAAAGTCGTTGAGCTCCAGCTTAGTGGAAACCGGCAAAATGATGTCGGCGAACAGCGTGTCGTTTTCGAACCAAGGATGCTGAACCAAGAAGAACTCCAAGTTGGGGTTACGCAGTGCATCCTGGAATTTGTTGCCGCCGTTCCAGCAGGTGGACCAGCAGGGAGTGTCGGACCAAATCATCTTGATGCCGGCATCGCCTTCCTGCGGGAAGTGGAATTCCTTGAACTGGTCGGTGCGATGATGGCGGCTGGTGGTGTGACCGTACCAGGTAACCGTCTCGCCCGGCTGAACGGTAATGCATTCCGGAACCTTCGTCTTGGGAATGAAGGATGCGGGCAGCTCGCCCAGAACAGCGCCGTGGTAGCAAGCGCGAACTTCAGGCAGGAACTCTCCCGGGGGCAGCGGGTTGAAGGAGTCCATGCCAATAAGTGCCCATTCAATGAATTTGACCTGGTTAACGCCCGGACGGCCAACGCCCTGCATGGCCAACAGGTATACCTCAAGACGGCCCGGCTCATGGGAGTATGCGGAACGAATGAAGGAACCGCCGTTGCAGTGGCCAATGGAAACGCGATGCTTTGCCCAGTAACGAGCCAGCGCCTTAATGCGGTATGCGGGCACGTGGCACTTCTCTTCAGCCCACTCGGGAGTCTTAGGAACGCCATCTTCGTTGCCCAGCACGTAGTACTGGAACCAGTCAAAGCCGGTGGTGTGGGTCTCAATGTAGTCGGCCTCGTAGGTGCCTTCGGTCATCCACACGTAAGCAATAGCCAGCTGCAGTGCAGCGTCGGTGTTCGGGAGGATAGGAATCCACATATCGGAGTGAACAGCGTTTGCGTAGTTCACGTCAGGAGAAATATGAATCTGCTTGATGCCCAGTTCGGTGAACCAGAAGCACAAGCGGCTTGCCTGCTGGCCCGACCAGCCCCACGGCGTGGTCTCGGGGTCGCAACCCCAGAACAGAACGGCATCGGAGTTCTCGGAGATATCCTTGAACAGGTTGTGCTGGTGGGTGTTCTGGCCCAAAGGCTCCTGGCCCCAAGCGTGCTTTGCGCCCCAGTACCAACCTTCCCACGAGTCAGGCTGGCGAGCCTGCATCGTCAAACCGCCGGTCATATCCAGCAAGTTTGCCATGCAGCCATGAGGGCCATGCAAAGAGCCGGTCTCGCCGTGGCCGTCGGCCTGAGCGAAAATGGAGTTGCGGCCGTAGGTCTCATCAATGCGCACGATTTCAGCAGCAATGATATCGGTGGCTTCGTCCCAGCTGATGCGCTCGAACTTGCTCTTGCCACGGTTCTCGGGATGACGCTCGCCCTTAGGATCCCAGTCCACGCGCTTCAGCGGGAAAGGAATGCGGTTCGGCGAATACGTACGGGACTTGTACAGATAAGAGAAGGGCGAATTCAGAGACTTCATCAAAGGCTCAAACGTGTGGCCCTTTGCCTCAATCGTCCAATAGTTCAGATCTTCTTTGGTGTAGTAATCATCGAAATGCACAGGGCGCATACGAACGACCCTGCCGTCCATTGCGTCAATGGCGGTGATGTTTGCACCGTTGCCGAAAGAGCACAGAGACATGTTCTGCACGACTGTCTTATCAGCGGTTTTCATACTCCTCCTACTTTCTCCATCGTCTTTACTTCACTTGCCAGAGGCGTCCCTCTTTACGCTTGCAGTATAAAAACGACCGCACGTCGGGAAAATCAGTAAGAAGTTGAGCTACCCCCACCTTTTGTGGGGGCACAGGGTAAAGCATTTGTGGGGGCACGATAAACGTTAGCTTTAAGCGCAAAAAAGTGATATTCTGCACGTTGGCGTGCCAAGGAGAGACGCGCTTCATTTCTGCGGGGGGGGGAATCACATGAATATCGACTATCTGCGTTACTTTCTTGACGTTGCCGAAACAAAGTCCATAACTCATGCGGCACGTTTGAACTTCATTTCGCCGCAAGGTATGAGCCGCGCAATGAACGAACTTGAAAAAGAGCTGGATTGCAAGCTGCTGATTCGCTATTCGAATAAGCTAACTCTGTCCGAGCAAGGCGAAGCACTGATTCCCGTTGCGCAAAACGTGGTGGAGCAATACGACAAGCTAACCGATTTCGCCGTTGAACTGGGATCTTCCGACAAAGAATCCGAAGAAGACAACCGTATTTACCTGCTTTGCCAGGGCATTTGCGGCCTATGCTTCATTCCTCCGCATACGGTCTCGTTCCTTGACAGGTTGGACTCTCCCCTGGTTTTCCGCGAAAAGAGCAATGACGAAATTGCCAGCTCGCTGCACCAAAGTCTTGAAGACACCAGCGGCAAGCCGAAGAAAAATCTAGTCGGCGTGATTTGCACGTTCGAAGTTGAAAAGCAAGAGAGCATGCAGTACATTCGTCGCCTGGAAGAGCTGGGCTATACATATCGCCCCTATCTGCGCACTTACGATGAATGCATTATCAACAAGAATTCTGAGCTCGCGAAAAAAGATGCCATCACGAATGCCGATATCGCAGGTCATCCCATTGTGAGCACGAACACAGTACTCTACGACACCCTGGCGGATCGCTTTGGAGAGAAAAACATCGTTATGGCGTCGGCGGAATTCAAATTCCGCATGCGCTTTGTAGAAGCAGGCGAAGCAGTAGCGTTCATGCCTGCTATTGCAAGTCTAATCTTTGAAGGAGACAATCCGAATGTCGTATCACGTGAGCTCGCTGATTCCTACGAAGTTGAGATTGGCTTCATTGGCCTGAAAAAAGATCTGGACTCCCCCGCTTTCACTGAATTCGTGAACTCGCTCAATGAGTTCTACGAAGAAGAACACGCAGATTGCGATAAATTCACCCTAATCAAGTAGATACGCTGGCAAACGTGCCCGCTCGACGCGCCGTACGTGCCGCAATCGAGCCGCTGCGTCCCCCAACGGGGTGCGAATGAAGCAACAGAGCCGCGGCCATTGAGCGCCTATCTCCAAACTACAAAACTGCGCATAATGCACGAAGAGCGCCCTGCGGGACGCTCTTCGTGTTGTCGGATGCATTTTGGGGGAGGGGAAAGAGAGTGCATCCTTGAAAGAGAGGGGAAATTGGTGCTCTTAGGGAAGAAAGGGAACCAAGAGCACCACGGGGTAAATAAAATTATGCCGTAGGAGCCTTAGGAGCAGCGGGAGCTGCAGGAGCCATGGGAGCACCCGGAGCTTTCGGAGCACCAGGAGCGGCAGGGGCACCAGGAGCACCGGGAGCGGCGGGCATACCCGGAGTCGAAGCGGCAAAGCCGCACTCCGCACATACGGTATCGGTAATATCATTTTCGTGGCCGCACATCGGGCAAGCAATCTTTCCGGCGGTTGCGGCTGCTGGTCTGAAGCACATGTCATATCCTCCAATTCGTTGTTTTTCAGGATGATTGAAGCATATGCCTAGTTTTGCCCGAAGAACATCATCGAGTCGTTGATGCTACCCTCAAGAATTCGTTGAAGCTCCCCTACTGCTGCCCATAGATTGCTATTGTGACCTTATGACCTGCGGTTATGCGGCCACAAGCGGTCGCATCCACGTTTTGTTGAGCTGGGTTCCTGTTTCGTTGCTCTTATCGGACTACGAAAAACCGGGCCAACGCGCTACTATCTTCCCAGTGTTTTAAACAGTGTTTCTTACCGTAAGGAGGATAGTATGCAAGGTCCTATCGGAGGCGATCGTATTTACGCGAAGCCGAAACTCAAGCCCATCCAGGAAGCTGCTCAGGCAATGGTGAACGCTCAGGAAAAGGGTCGCGACGAAGGCGGCATCTGCTGGGGTTACGTTTATGCCATGAACCGTGGCGACTACGCTTGGCCGATCGACGAGCTCCACTTCAGCACCACCGAAGAGCTTGATCAGATCACTAGGAATGGTCAGATCCACGAGGCTTTCATCGTTTACAAAGAGAACTAAGCGAACGAAATTCGCGCACGAAAAAGGCGCTGGGCAAATTTGCCCAGCGCCTTTCTTTTTCTTGATTCATATTGCTTCGTGCGGGTTCGCGTTCATAAGAACGCCTGTCCAAACGAACGCAGAGGACGCTGCTTATAAAACGCGTCTCCCCTGCTCAACTTAGTACCATTCGGCGCATTACGCCAACTGACCCAACCGCTCGGAAACAGAATGCGCAATGCCTTCCGGATGCAGATTAAGCGAGCGGAACAGCTCATTTGCCGTGCCTTGCGTTACAAACTCATCGGGAATGCCCAGCTGCAAAACAGGCGTAGTAAGCGCCTTGTCCGCCATGGCCTCCATGACCGCCGAACCAGCGCCTCCCATGATAACGCCTTCTTCCAGCGTGACCACCAGCTTCGTGCTCGCCGCGGCAACAACCGCGTCAATGTCCAGGGGCTTCACCCAACGCATATCCACCACACGCGCACTCACGCCTGCTTCTTCCAGCAGCTCCGCCGCTTTCAGCGCGTGTCCCACCATGCGGCCGAATGCCAACAGCGCAACATCGCTTCCTTCGCGCAGCGTTTGCGCGCAACCGCACTCAAGCACACACGGCTCTTCCGGTAACGGAACGCCCGCTGCAGCACCACGCGGATACCGGATTGCGAACGGTCCTCCCAGCTCAAGGGCGGTATGAAGCGCATTGACCAGCTCTGCCTCGTTCGAGGGCGCTAAAACCCGTATATTCGGAATCATGCGCATGTACGCAAGATCGAACACACCGTGATGCGTGGGGCCATCTTCACCCACCAAGCCAGCACGGTCAATTGCAAACACAACATCTAAATTTGAAAGCGCAACATCAATAATTGCCTGGTCAATGCCGCGCTGCAAAAACGTCGAGTAAATAGCAACAACAGGTTTCAAGCCGCCAAACGCAAGGCCCGATGCCAAGCCAACAGCGTGGCCTTCCGTAATACCGGTATCAATGAAACGCTTGGGAAATTCCTCGGCGAAACCCGTCAAACCCGTGCCCGTTTTCATGGCGGCGGTTATGGCAACAATGCGCTTATCCTTGCGCGCTTCTGCTACCAGCGCATCGCCAAAAACGTTCGTATACGAGGGAGCAGTACTCGGCTTTTTCAGCGCCTTTCCCGTTGCAGGGTCAAACGCGCCCACGCCATGGAAATCCACTGGGTTATTCAGCGCAGGAGCATAGCCTTCGCCCTTTTTCGTAACCACGTGAACAATGACCGGACCATTCGCGGAAAGCGCCGTTTGCAGAATTTCGCGTAAAAGCCCAATGTTGTGACCGTCAATCGGCGTGGTGCACTGAATACCCAGCTGCTCGTAAATCATGGAGCTGGCCAGGAAGAACTGCTTCATGGAGTCCTTCATGCTGCGGCCGAACTGAACTAAAGCGCGCCCCGCGTTGCCAGAATGTTCCAACGCATCCTGCACGGAATCGCGCGTTTGCTGGTATTGGGTTGATGAGCGCATGGCGCCGAAATGCTTCATAAGCGCGCCCACGTTGCGCGAAATTGACATTTCGTTGTCGTTCAAGATGATAACCATGGGTGTTTGAGCTTGACCAACGTGATTAAGTGCCTCGAATGCCATGCCGCCCGCAATAGCGGCATCGCCAATAATGGCAACGATTTTCTCATCGGTGCCCGCTAAGTCGCGCGCTTTCGCCAGACCCAACGCAACCGACAAAGAATCGGAAGCATGCCCCGAAGGATGCGCGTCATAGGGGCTCTCGCTGGGTTTCGGAAAGCCCGAAATACCGCCGAACGTGCGCTGCGTGGCAAACGCCTCGCGCCTGCCGGTGAGCAGCTTATGCGCGTACGCCTGATGCCCCACGTCGAATACAATTTTATCCTTCGGGCAGTTCAGAACGCTGTGACACGCCACAATAATGTCAACAGCGCCCAACGACGACGCCACATGACCGCCCGTATGAGAAGCGGTGTTCACGATTTCTTCGCGAATCTCACCCGCTAAAATTTCAAGCTCTTCATTGGAGAGAAGCTTTAACGCACAAGGTTCATCGATAACATCTAAAAGTCGATCATTCGCCATGGCAAATCATTCCTCAGCGCTGCTTGCCTCAGAGGCATCTTCGCCTTCTGGAGCTGCAGTTTCTTCATCTTCTCCCTGAGCATCTTCGATAAGCGTGCTTACGCGCGCACCCAGCTTCACCGCTTCCTCGTACAAGGAAAGCGCCTCTTCGAGAGGAATATCATCGCGGGAAACTTGATCGACAATCCAATCAAGCCGCTCTTTTATCTCGGGGAAGGTCTCGTATGATTCGGCGGGTTTCATAGCAAATACCCTATTTATGCTTCAAGGCGCTTGGCGATTTGGCCCAAAACACCATTCACAAAACGATGTGACTCGTCTTCGCCGCCGTACCGTTTTGCCAGCTCAACCGCCTCGTCAATCGAGACAGACAGAGGAATATCCTCCAGGAACATCATTTCGAACACGGCAATACGCAAAATGGAGCGGTCCATGATAGGCATACGCTCAATTGCCCAGTTCTCCGAAGAAGAGTCAACCATGTCATCAATCTCTTCCCGATGCTCTTCCACGCCCTTCAGCAACGCAATAGCGTAATCATCGGGACAAGCCGCTTCTTGATCTTCGTTCTCAAGAACAATTGCATCGCCCGCAGCAAGCAGCTCGGCAATAGATTGATCGGTGATTTCGGCCGAATACAGCAGCTGCAACGCAGCACGGCGCGACCAGGTTCTACGGTGGTTATTCTTCAACATAAAAACTCGTTGTTCCTTTTCAAGCGGTAAAGCGGGTAAAAGCTATCGTGGCTCATTGTGCCACGCCATAAGACATTGCCAGCAGATTTAGTCTTTGAACTGAACGCCGTCGATATACACGTCAACGCTACCCACGGGAATGCCGATCTGCGACGTTACGGCATCAAACACCGCTTGGCGGATGCGCGCGGCAATCTCGGGAAGCGGCTGACCGTAAGAGACCTCTACATGAACGTCAACAGCAAGCTGGCCGTTTGCATCGACATCAACATCAATGCCCTGCGCGCTGCCCTTGCCCGCAATAGCGGCAACCAGGCCATTTACCGAGGTCACGCCAACAGCGGTCACGCCTTCAACTTCGCTCATAGCAACAGAGATGATAGTCTCAACAACACCTGGGGCAATGCTCATGCCGCCAATGCTCAGTTCTTTCATAGCATGTCTCCCATCTGCATTCATGGAAAAGTCCTGCATTGCGAAGGTCGCGACGCACGTGCACGTGCGCATCGAATGCATTGACCCGAATCGGCAGGGGCCGATTGGCAGCCAACCGCATGCGTGCCGCTCTTCGCAAAAAACGATATCGATTGATTATACTTCAGGTAAGCGATGAATTGCTTCCAAGCTACGGAATAATCAAAAATGCACGGGAACGAACGGCAAACGTTTTGCCCCTGAAGCATCTATTTCTAACAGCCGGGGAAACGGTTCACCAAAGCATGGGCGCCTCGTTGCAGTTCGGCATCGGACACGCCCAAAAGCTCATACTCGCGTAGCGCTCCGGCAACATGGGGCACGCCCGCCGAACCAGCATCGGATCCCAACGCCACCAGGCCACCACGCTCTACCATCGCCGCAACGGCAGATGCTTGCTCACGGCAAATGCGCTGCGTGACATCAGGAGAGAACTTACCTGAATCATGCGCCGCCTGAACAGGAGCAATAGTAGGAACCCAAACAACATTGCTGGCCGCAAGCTTCTCGCATGCGGCAGCATCCATGAGCAAGCCGTGCTCAATGCTGTCAACGCCCGCATCAAGCGCCTGCGTTACCAACGCTGCCGTGTTTACGTGCGCCATAACCGGCAAGCCTCTCTCATGAGCGTATGCAACAAGCTGCACCACGGCAGGCGCCGACAAACCGGGACTTGTTATCTTCCCGTAGCAATCGAAGTCCAAAATACCCGAAAGCATGAGTTTCACGAACGTGGCACCTTGGCAAATCGCCTGGTCAACAAGCGTGCGATACTCAGCGAAATCAGCAAACGGCAGCCCTAAAAAGCTGCCATATTGTCCTTTGGGATACAACGGAAACGCAGGAGTTGCATAGCGAATGCCATATTCGCCCGCAAGACGCGCCGCGCGCGTGCAAACACCCCATTTATCGCCGCCGTCACGTAGGTAGGTGAACCCCGCCTGCGCATATGCAGCAAACGTCTCATGAATCCAGCGCTCATCAGGTCCGTTTGCATGGCGCGCTTTCGCCTTTCGCCAATCGGAGCCATCAAGGGCAATATGAATGTGAGCGTCTATTTTCACGGGTTTCACCAATGCGCCACGGTTTGAGCACTGCGCAGCCTTAGGAATCCTGCTCCTCGGCGTCTTCACGTTCGAATTGACGCACTGTGATGAAGGAAACACGGTGGGCGTTCACTTCGGAAACGGTGATCTCCAAGTTCTCCACGGTAATCTTTTCGTCCCTCACCGGAATATGGTTCAGGTACTCCATGATCCAGCCGCCCACAGAAACACTGTCGGATTCAAGCTTGACATCAAAGAACTCGCAGAAATCCTCCAAGCTCACCGAGCAGTCAACGCGATACAGGTCTTCGCCCAGCTTCTCGAAGTCTTCCTCAACTTCATCGTGCTCATCCCAGATCTCGCCAACAAGCTCTTCCAGAATGTCCTCCATGGTGACAATGCCCAGCGTGCCGCCGAAATCGTCAACAACAATCGCAATGTGCGATTTTTTGAGCTGCAGCGTTTCAAGAATGTCACGGATCTTCGTATGCTGGTACACAAACAGCGGCGCCGTCATGATCTCGGCAATAGGTCGCTCGGTCATCTTGCCATTTACGTAGAAGTCCTTCTGATGAAGCACGCCCACAACCTGGTCAATCGTATCGCGATACACCAGCAAACGAGAGAAACCGGACTGCGTGAACACCTTCGCAATGTCCTCATGACTATCGGTAACGTCCACCGCCTCGATCTCAATGCGGTGCGTTAAGATTTCCGCCGCCGTCAAATCGCGGAACTCCAGCGCATTGCGCAAAAGCTCGCCTTCGTTTTCATCGATGCCGCCATCTTGCTCGGCGTCTTCCATGAAAAGCAGCAACTCTTCGTGGGAAATCTTCGATTCATCATCGGTTTTGAAGAAGCGCGAAATGAGCTTCTTCCACTGGGAAAGCAGGAAATTGACCGGGGTAAGCACCCAAATCCATACCCGGATGAACGGTGCGCTGAACATAGCGAACTTTTCCGGCATGTCCTTCGCAACGCTTTTCGGCGTGATTTCACCGAAGAACAGCACAACAACCGTTACCACTACCGTGGAAATCGTCGCACCAACATCACCGTAAATGCCAATAAAAAGCAACGTGCCAATGGAAGCCATCGCGATATTCACGATGTTGTTGCCAATGAGAATAGTGAAAATCAGCTTGTCGTAGTTTTCCGCAAGCTTCAAAGCGCGCTCCGCTTTTTTGTCCCCGTCATCTGCGAGAACCTTCAAACGCGTCTTGTTCAAAGATGAAAATGACGTTTCTGTGGCGCTGAAATACGCTGATAGAATCAAACAAATGACCATCGCGATAAGTTTACCAAGGTAATCTATGTGAGGCTCCACTATGAAAAAACATCCCCCTTAAAATAGGCTGATATCAAACTAATTCTCTTTATTATAGCAAGTAAGGTAGCTGAAAACGTAATAGCTACGTAACAGAAGGAGCACAAAGCGCATGAATTACGCCACCGAGCCCCTCTTCCCTGTTTATTTTCCGAAATAAAGCAAAACCATCCGCTTCGTTTGAAGCAGATGGCCCGCTTGTTCTTTCGATTCAAAAAGCGGGAAGGCATCCACGAAGAACGCATTCGCCGCATAGCAACGGAGAAATGAAATTCTCGCGATTTACACGCGCTTCACGAAACGGCCGTCGCGCGTGTCGATCTGCACGGTTTCGCCTTCGGAGATGTACATCGGGATCTGCACCACAGCACCCGTCTCCAGCGTTGCCGGCTTCGTGCCACCCTGAACAGTGTCACCCTTGAAGCCCGGATCGGTTGCGGTAACAACCAGTTCAACGAACATCTGAGGCTCAACGCTTACCAGGTCGCCATCGGCGTACAGAAGCGATGCTTCGTCGTTTTCCTTGAGCCACTTAGCAGCGTCGCCAATCTGCTCAACGTTCACTTCGAGCTGCTCATAGCTGTCCATGTCCATGAAGTTATAGGTTTCGCCATCGTTGTACAGGTACTGGAGCTTGCGCGTTTCCAAACGGATAAGGTCAAACTTGGTACCAGCGTTGAACGTGTTCTCAACCACGCGGCCCGTGCGGATGTCGCGAAGCTTGGTGCGCACGAAAGCGCCGCCCTTACCAGGCTTAACATGCTGGAACTCAACGATCACGCATGCCTTGTTGTTGAAGCTGATGCACATGCCGTTTTTAAAATCGGCGGTAGAAATTGCCATGGAATCCTCCTCTATAGCGATGACGTCTAAAGCGCCCTCAATAACACTGAAACTGCTATATTATAACCATTTCATGGGAAGATTGCGTAAATACTTGAAAACCTCTTTCAGTAATCACACCAAAATCTTCCAAACGCATGCCAAATTCGCCTTCCAAGTAAATACCCGGCTCAACCGTGACCACATTTCCGGCAACAAGCGGCTTTTCATTGCGCGGAGAAAGGTTCGGCTGCTCGTGGATATCAATGCCCACGCCATGACCCAGGCCGTGTCCCATTTTTCCCGCGAAACCACCCGCCGCAAGGATCTCTTCGGCTTTCGCGTGGGCTTGCGCACCCGTAACACCTGGTAGAAGCATTGCCTCCACCGTTTCGTTCGCCTCGCGCAGCACCGCATACGCATGGCGCATGGCCGCAGATGGCTCGCCCAAGAACACCACGCGCGTCATGTCGGAGCAATAGCCCTGGGCACGGGCACCGAAATCAAGGACAACGCACTGCCCCGCCTCCAAGCGCGTATCGCCGGAGACAGCATGGGGGCTTGCGCCGTGAGCGCCGCATGCCACGATAGACGTAAATGCCAAGCCCGATGCGCCATGGCGCACCATGAAGTCTTCAAGCTCGACTTGGACTTGGCGCTCGGTCATACCGGGGCGCATATATCCCACAATGTGGGCGAAGGCGGCATCCGTTATGGCTTGTGCGGCACGCATGCGGGCGATTTCACTGGCATCTTTCACGGCACGCAAGTTCACGCACAGACCTTCCGTTTCCACAAAGTTGATGCCCGCGTCGAGCATGGGGACTGGCACGGAAGCAGAGACGGCAGTGGCAGGGGAAGGCACTGGCGCAGCGGCGGATGCCGGCGCAACTGCGGGCGTTGAAGGAGCAACCGCCGCACGTTCAGCGCCTTGCTCGGGCGTCTGACCAGCGGCTTTCGTCGCTTCCCGCTGCAACTGACGATACTCCCCCAGCGTAAGACTCGTTTCAATGCCAACGTTGACACCAGACGCACAACCCTGCTGGGCAAGCGCACGAACCGCAAATGCCGCATGCGACACCGGCTCCACGCTCACCGCAAAGGGCGAACCCGCGGCGGCGGCATTCGTCGCCAGCGCATAACGAGAATCCGTGTGCAAAATAGCCCGGTCAGGCGAAACAAGCAATGCGAACGCGCCTTCCCCATCAAACACGCCATCGAAACCGGTCAACCAATGAATATCCGATTCATTACGCACGTAGAATGCAGAAAGTCCCTGCTGGGACAACGTGTCGCGAAACAGCAGCAAGCGATTCTCATTCATATTCGATTCCTTTTTCTCTTTTACCGCAACATGTTTTGCCACGGTGCAACGCAACGCAAAGCTCGGCGAAAGCACCCTTACGCCGAAAGCGCCTCCAAGCACGAACGCAACTCGTCGGCGGGGACAAAAACCCGCTCGCAACAGCCGATATCAACTGGCAGCATGAGCTCTACACCATCGCAACGCCCCGCAAACGAAAGAAGCCCTTCAAGCGCACCTTCCACCGAAAGCGTTTCTTTCTGCACAAACCCCAGCGAAGCAAGCAGCGCATCTTGCGCCTGAACGATACCTTCCGAAATCATTCCCTTGAACTGGGACAACAGCGCAGAAAAACGCATGCCCTGCGCAAGGCTTGCCCCCGTCGCGTCACTGAAATCCCGCCCATAACCAAGGCAGCTAAGCGCCCGTACGTCGCCTTGCTCTGCGCGCGATGACAACTGGCTGCGAAAGCCCAGCGTGCGCACGAGCGCTTCGCACAACGCCTCGGCAGAACGGTTACGCAACGCGCTTGCGTTATCAGACAGCCAGAAGAAGAACTCATCAGAATCCAAAAACGCTGCTTGCGCGCATCCCGCAAAGCCGTCAAGCCACGCCTTAGGGCCAACTGCCGCTAAAACGTCCAGGTCAATGCAGGAGAAAAGCGGATGAATCTCCGCATTTATCAGACCCTTTGCACCCGCAACGTCAAGTGTTGCCCCATCGGATACGCTCATTGCAACAGCGGCCGCAAGCGTAGTGGGCACATACGCGCAAGAAAGACCGCCGGAGAACGCCGTGGCAACAAAACCCGCCAGCTGCAACAGCGGCGCATCGCCCACGGCAACAACCACACTTGCATCGCTCAAGTGAGCTTGCGCCATGGCACGCCACAGCTCGCCTGCTGTTTCAAGCGCGTTATCAGGTGAAACGTTCACCACCAAGGGGCGATACCCCACCGCAGCCAACGCAGCTTTCGCCTGAGCGGTAACGGTCTTCTCCACGGCCGTATCCGCAAGAAGCAGCACGCGCGCACCTGCCGCGCTGGCCGTTGCTTCGCCAGCACCCGCTGCGGTATTCGCATGTGCGCCCACCACAGCACCGACACCTTCGCCGCCGATTTCGGTCGCATTGCCCGCATTGTCAAAGTCAGAAGAACGATGCAACACCGCGCGCTGAATATCGACGCCCACGTTCGCTAGCACACCCGACCCGATACGCACCTCGTACGAGGGCGCCTGCTCAAACGTGACGACTAGCTTTGCTTTTCGCATAAGACCCCTCTTCTTATCAGGGCGCGACGTACTTCACGCGCAATTTCGGCCACGCTCTTGCCCGCCGTGTCAACCACGATATCCGCAACTTCTTCGTACATGGGGGCACGATCTGCATTCAAGCGGCGGGCGTTCTCAATATCGCCGAACAACGGCCTGCTCGCAAAATTCGTGATGCGGGCCTTCGCCTCATCTGCGGAAATACGCAAATACACCACGGTGCCGTTCTTCAGCAGAACCTTGCGACTCTCATCGTTGACCACAATGCCGCCGCCGCAAGAAATCAAGAGCGGCTCACGATGCGACAGCTCTTCAAGAATTTCCGTTTCAATGGTGCGGAACAAATCCTCGCCGCCGCGGGCGAAAATATCCGCCACGCTGCATTGCTCGCGGCGTTCAATGTAGCGATCCATGTCGATGCTTGCCGCGCCACACGTACGCGCCAATCGACGTGCCGTGCTGGTCTTGCCGGCACCCATGAATCCCACGAAGAACACCGATTCGCGCAGCTCATATTTCGGAGGTAGATACGTCATTAGCGCGCCGCCCGTCTCAATCGGTCGGCATACGCGGCAACCGATGCGCAAATGTCGGTCATATTCGCGTTGCCAAACTGCTTGAGATATGCGTTGGCAAGAACAAACGCTACTTCGGCCTCGGCAGCCACGGCAGCGCCTGGAACAACGCATACGGGCGCACCCGCAC
>CAKTVK010000017.1 GCA_934623455.1 uncultured Eggerthellaceae bacterium
CTTTTCATTCGGTTAGGCGTTTTGAGCCGAGCGAACAAAAGCACGGCCCTGATGAAATGCCGTCAAATTCGTTTGAATCGTTTTAGGCGGAACACGCTGGGAAATAACATCTTCCCAAATAGACTCATCGAAACCAAGGAACACCGACAGAGCGCCCAGCAAGGCAACGTTGCTTGCTTTAGCGGTGCCAGCATCAGTGGCAATCTGAACAGCGGGAATCAGCAAAGCGCCTTGCTCTGCAAGTGTCGCCTGCGGCTTTTCGGGCATTTTTTGCGCACCCGTCAGAACCGTCATGGGAGTAATCGTCTCATCGGAAACAAGCATCTTGCCGCCCTCTTTCAGATACGGAAGGTTGCGCAACGCTTCAGTCGTTTCGAACGACACAACGAAATCGCTGTCGCCTAAATCAGCAATCATGGACTCCACGTTTTCGCCGAAGCGAACCGTTGTGGTAACAGATCCGCCGCGCTGAGCCATGCCGTGAATTTCGGAGACCTTTACATCCAAACCAGCCGCAAGAGCAGCGCGCGCAAGCAGGTCAGCAGCAAGAATGGTTCCCTGGCCGCCCACGCCACACAAAAGAACAGTTGTGGTAGACATCTTGATAACCTCTCTTCGATAACCTGCGATTATGCAAAATTGTTGCCAGCCGTAAGCTGCTGGATAGCATGAGCGCCGCAATACTGAGCGCATTGACCGCAGCCAATACATTGCTGGTCGTCGATACGTGCATGACCTGCGCTATCCTTGGAGATAGCGGGGCACCCCAACGAGTTGCACACGCCACAAGCGGTGCAATCAGCGGTTACAGAATACGCCGCTTCGCGCTTACGGGTAAGCAAAACGCAGGGATGGCGGAAAATAAGCACCGATAACTCGGAAGAAGACGTAGCCTCTTTCAGCGCTTGACGAACATCCTTTACCACATACGGGTCAATAACGCGCACATCGTTTATGCCCAGCGCGCGCACCACGCCTTCCAAATCAAGCTCGCGCGAAGGCCTGTTTTGCAATGTTACGCCGTTGAAGGGATTACCCTGACGGCCCGTCATAGCGGTCGTGCGGTTATCAAGGACGCACACCGTACCCTGTCCGCAGTTGTAAACCGTGGAAATAAGCGAGCTCAAGCCGCTGTGCCCAAACGTGGAGTCGCCAATAACAGAAACCACGGGACGATGCTCAATGCCTTCGCTTGCCACTTCGTAGCCATGTGCCATAGAGATAGAAGCACCCATGTCAATGCAAGCATGCATAGCGGAAAGCGGTGCGAGCGTACCCAGCGTATAACAACCAATATCGCCCATAACCAGCGCTTTCATGCGGCTCAGCTCACGGAACACCACACGATGAGGACATCCGGCGCAAAGCGCAGGCGGACGACCGGGCAGATTATCGGGTGCTTGCTTTCGAGTAGGAAGTTCTCGACCGAATGCAGCTTTAATGATGCCTACGGTCAATTCGCCTTCCGAAGGGATGCCGCACGGCGCAGTAGAAACAGCAACGCCCGTTGCGCGTACCGCCTCGGTTAAATACGTCGATCCTTCTTCCACCACATACACTGCATCAACGCTTTGCGCGAAATCAGCAAGCGCCCGCTTAGGAAGCGGCCAAGAAACACCCAATTTAAAAATAGAAGCGTCGGGCAAAGCCTCGCGAACATGCTGATACGCAGCGCCCGCGCAAATGACGCCAATCTCTTTTGAACCCGCGTATACCTGGTTGTAAGGGCATGTTTCCGCCCATTCCTCAAGCTGTTCGATGCGCTGAAGCTGAACAGTACGGCGCGGTTTAGCAAAAGCAGGCATCATAACCCACTTCGACGGCTCCACCGGAAGGTTCTTCAACGGAACTTCAACACGCTCCCCCACCTGAACAGGTGTTTTCGTATGAGAAATACGAACGCTCGAGCGAATGAAGAACGGCACGTCAAAGCGTTCGGAGAGCTCAAACGCATCTTTCGTGAATTGATATGCTTCCTGCGAATTTGCTGGGTCGAGCATGGGGATTTTCGCTGCAGCCGCATAATAATGGGAATCTTGCTCATTTTGAGAAGAATACATACCCGGATCATCGGCTGCCAAAACTACCATGCCGCCATGAACACCAGTGCACGCCGCCGTAAACAGTGGATCGGCCGCCACATTCACACCCACATGCTTCATGGTAGACAAAACACGCGCACCTGCAATACTTGCGCCCACGACGCTTTCAACAGCAACTTTCTCGTTTGTCGCCCATTCGGCGTACACGTTATCGTACGTTCCTAGCGCCTCAAGCGTTTCCGTTGAAGGAGTGCCCGGATACGCAGAGGCGAAACGAACGCCCGCCTCCCATGCGCCGCGCGCAATAGCTTCGTTGCCCGAAAGAAGTTCCATCACATTCACCTACGATTCAAAAATCAAGCAAAACGTACCGATTTGAATAGCATCGCCGTTTTTAAGCAGCTTCGTATCCACCGCTTCATTGTTGACCCAAAGACCGTTATACGAATTTCGGTCGGTAATGACGTATCCCTTATCCGTTGATGCGATAAGCGCATGTTCGCGCGAAACCGTCATATCGTTCAGGAAGATATCGCACTGAGGGCTGCGACCAACACTTGAAACCGTACGCGTGAGCTCGAAGGCACAGCCGCATTGCGGACCGCGCACAACGCGCAATAAAGCCTTCTTTGCGGGAACACTTGCCGGAGCCTGCACGGCATCGACCGCCACGGGCGTGAATTTTTGCGTTGCCTCTAAATAATGATAGCCACAAGAGGCGCAAGATACCGAACCTTGCTCTCTTTTGGCGCCGCATACCGGGCAAAATTCATCCATAACAGTCTCCTTACCACGAAGTTCTATCGATAATCAGCGGAGTAGTGTTCACCAAAACGGAACTCGCACTTGTTTGCTCATGAGAAAAACCCGCAAATATGCGTTGAAACCAGATTCCTATTCCCTCAAACATATTAGGGGCAGCAACATCCTCGCAGCTTACCATAGTAACAGTAGCAAGCACTTCATTGTGCTGCTTAAACGTCAGCGTACCCAGCTTATCGCCCACGCGCACATCTTCCGTCACCTTATTGAACTCGACTTCTTGAGAAACATTGCCTTCTAAGTCGAAGAGCGGGATTATCTGATCGGGATCATCCACCGTTGCGGCTATGGTTTTATCAATCCAGCCTTCATGTGCCACATAAGCAACAACGGGCACGCTTTGCTCTTGACCATTTTTCGTAATCGTAGTGGTTTCTGTGGAATTGATTATCTGATAGTTCTTTTGATGAGCGAAAACCCAGTCGAAAAGCGTTTCGCAATCAGTGAAGCGCTGATTCTCGCTGGAAGAATTGATGACAACGGCAATGTAGGTCTTTCCGTTTCGCTCACACGCACCGGCAAAAGAAGCCCCCGCAAGAGCGGTGTAGCCCGTTTTGATACCGCAGGCGCCTTCGTATTCATCAAGCATCAAGTCCGTTGATTCAAGATTGATTTCTGCTTTTTTCCCCTCGCGCGTCAAGACAACCTGAGCGCTCGATTGGCGAACAATGCCACGAAACACCTCGTTTTGCATAGCGTGCGCGCACATAATAGCAACATCGCGTGCCGTGCTGTGAAGGCTTCCCGCATATGCATCAAAATCAAGACCATGGGGATTCTCGAATACCGAATGCTCCATCCCCAGTTGATCGGCTTTCTCGTTCATCTTTTCAGCAAACGCCTGAACAGCACTTTGTCCGGAAACCGCCCAAGGTGCACCCAGCGTTTCGGCAATTGCAAGCGCAGCATCGTTTCCCGACGAAACGAGCATAGCAGTAAGCGCTTGATCAAGCGTCAAAACGTCCCCTTCTTTCAAAGAAGCGCTTGATTCGCCAATAGCTGCCGCCGCAGCGCTCACCGTGATGGCTGTATCCAACGATGCGTTTTCCAAGGCAACAATCGCCGTCATGACTTTCGTAATGGACGCAATCTGCGTTTCAGTATCAGCATTGCGCTGGAAGTAGACGGTGCCTTCGGTATCCATGACATAAGCGTATTGGGCATCGATGCTGGGACATTGCGCAACGGACAAGCTGCGGTCTTCCACGGATTCACCGTAGACGATATCCGCCAGGCGAACATCGGCATAAGCAGGGGAAATACCCGTCAAGACAAGCGCGAACGACAGGAACAAAGCAGCGCAGACGCGAGCAGCAAACAACCACGACCTACCAATACAAGAAAAGCGCGTATTCATAACGGGTTGCCTTACTCCTTATCCTTCTCTTCGTCGTCTTCTGGAATCTCGTATTCTTCACCGTGCTCGATAATCTCATTCACCGCATCGTAAACAGAGCGGAAGCGCTGGAACGACAGCTGATTTCCTTCTTTATCGTAAACCGTACGCTCAACGTAGATGGTGCGGCCATCGGAGCCCTTCGTCTTAACGCGGTATGCCTTAGGCGCCAGATCGGTATTCAGAACGTACTTCGTCTTGAACTTGTCGCCCTCTTCCCAATCGGAAACATACGTTGAAACGCTCCGCTCGGGAGAAACGCCCCAAAGCGTTACCGTAATGGTGCCCTCGGTATACGATGTGGTCAAAAGAACATCAGATGACGTATCGTTCGACCAAATCAAATCCAAGTCGGGCCAGCTCACTGCCGCATCACGACCAGCAGGATAACTCGAATTGTAAATGGTATGATTATAGCGACGATCAATGTAGTAGCCCGCGTCATACGCCGCATTGAATACCGTGGTGGCAACTTGGCAAATGCCGCCGCCAAATGCGGTGCTGTACACGCCTTCCTCGATAACGCCCGCTTCTTTAAAGCCACGCGCCTCATCGCATTCGCCCGCCACGTTGTGGAATGACCATTTGCCACCCGCAGCACAAATTGAATTATTCAATAGATCTGCAGCTAAATGAATATTGTAATTGCGCGACTCAGTCGATGCCGAACCATGCGTATATTCCGTAGTGAACGTTGAAATCTCACCAATTACTCCGTAGTAAAGCGCATCCTCGAACGACATTTCAGAAGGAGCTTCCGCCGAAGCGATGTTCACCGTTACCGCTTGGCCATCGGCTGCAAGTGCAGCATCCTGAGGTGCGCTCCCTGACGCGCCAAAAAGAGCGGCGTCCAACGTCGCAAGAGCGTCATCAACAAGCGGTATTTTACCTGATGAGTTCGTGTGAACAACCACATCGCCCGCTTCGGAAACGGAAAACGATACTTCCATGACGTCTTCCCCACCGTTTTCCTTCACATGGGAAAGAAGCACGGGGCGCGCTACCTCGGTATCAATACAGGGGATCAGGCTCCACGAACCATTTTCTTGCACGATTTCGCTGGTAACCCATTCGCCTACGGAAACAGAAGTGGCGTTCCAGCCGGCATTTTCATACACGAAATTCGCGCCATCCGCAATGGCTGCGTTAACTCTATCGCACACCGCCTGAGCCGCCGCCTGAGTAATACGAACAGGCGCATCCTCGGGAACGGCAACAAAAGAATACGGTGAGTCATCCTGGGACAAAAAGCCCTCTACAAGCTTTTTCTGGAATGACGTATCGTTCATGAGCACGCCATCTTGCCCAGAAGTAACGCTGCATACCCCCTGATTGACTGAGATATTATAATCAATGCGTTCGATGCCAACCGTTGCGTTCACTTCGTTTGCAAAATCACGGTACGCTTCGCCGAAGTTAAAGATAGGGTCGAGTTGCTTTCCCTGAAAGGCGATAGCAATGCGCGAGAAAATGTTCGTTATGCCATGCGCTTCCGCAACAGCAGCCTGCGCGCTATCCTCCATGTCAAACGATGCCGCAACGGTTTCAGGGTAAACCGACCACGCTAAACGCCTCTCACGTGCTTCTGCAACCGAGATGCGATCCTCGTCGCCCACTTCTTCGTTTCCTTCGACGCTAACAAGCGCTTGCGCATCCTCGCTGGCATAAACCAACACTTCGCGCTGCTCATAGGACGAACCATATGTTTCTTCTAGAAGCGCAACGATTTCGGGCGCGGTTTTACCAGAGCAATCCACGGAGCCAATATGCACGCCTGGATACGCCTTATTGAAATTCATACCATGATCAGCTAAAACAATCAGCACGAGAAACGCAACAACGGCAAGTGCGATCTTTCTTTTCGCGTGCGCATTAGTGCCGCGCTTCGAAGAAACAGGCTGTTTTGCAGCGCCGGTGCGCGCAGTCGTCCGCTGCGAAGCAGAAGTTCGCGTGCGAGTATTGGCGCGCGTGTTCAACTTTGCAGTTGTACGAACATCCGCTGCAGCGGGGGCACCTGCCACCGGGCGAGCAGCGGTCCTGCGAGGAGATGTTGAGGCATGCCGCGCAGACGAAGATGCGGCTTTTGTCGTTGCTGCCGGCTGGCGTCTTTGACTCGCTGCAGACACCGAAGAACTCGAAGAATGACGAGCCCCCGAAGCAGAATGCATCGAGTGCGCGCCAGCTGACGTTGTTTTTCTTGGCTTTACGCCGTGGGCGGTTGATGCAGCACCACGATTCATCGCTGCACTTCGCGTGGTGGGTGCAGAAAAAGAAGCCGAAGGGGAATTACTTCGGCGAACGCGGGACGCAGTCTCTTTATCGGCTGGAATTCTCTTCTTCGATCCTTGGTTCATATCCGTTATTCAGTACATATATCCTTTGCCGCAATGCGTTCATATGCAAAACGACACGCTTGTCTTACGAGTGCGGTTGCAGCATGCAAACACCTAGTGGACCACTTGGGTTGATTACTCTTCGGCAATTGCCTCTCGACGAGCTGCAAAACCCTTCTTAATATAATAAGCAGTAACGAACGCGGAAAGCACCAGACCAGCGTAAACAAACCAAATTCCACACGAGAAAACGCCACTCGAGAAGCCGGGCAACCACGAAATATCGCACCAACCAAAGCCATCGACTTGAGGCCAGTTCAAAAGAAGGAGCGAGAATCCCACGAACAACAAGGTCGTAGAAACTTTCCCTGGATAAATCACTGCAACACGCTTGCGATAGCGCTTGAGCAAGTATCCACCACCGGCAAGTAAAAACAGGTCGCGCAAAACAACAAACAAAACAACCCAAAGCGGCAAACGCCCAACAATCAGTAAGCACACCACACCAGAAATCATAAGAATGCGATCAACCGCGGGATCAAGCAATTGCCCCAGCTTGGAGACGCAATGCGTACGACGCGCTACCTGTCCGTCCACGAAATCCGTTGCCGCCGCAAAGGAAAAAAGCACTGTTGCCGCAACATCATTTCCCTTAAGCAGCAAAACGATAAAAGCAGGCACCATACAGAGTCGAATGAACGAAATAACATTCGGAATGGTGAATATCTTATTAGTCACTTCTTCAGTGTCTGACACGCGGTATCTCCCCTAACTCATGAAAAGGCCGAGCTGCAAAAGCTCGGCCCGTCTTTGCATCACCGCTTATTCTAGCAGTTATTCCATGCTTCAAGGAGAAGCGAAACACACGCGTTGCTATTCCTTTACCTTCTTTTCCTTTTCAGGAACGTGGTAGGTATCCGGTTCGGGCTTGCGCGTTACCGGTGCATACTGCGGAGCCATTTCCAAGCAGTTCTTGGGGCACTCACGCACGCAGAAACCGCACTGGATGCAGCGATACTCAAACACTGTCCACGTACGGGCTTCTTTATCGACCGTAATGGTATGACAGGGACAGCGCTTTTCGCAAATTCCGCACAGAATGCAATCGTCAACATGGTTGACAACATGACCCTTGAGCTGCGGATATGCTTCCTTTTTCTCAAAAGGATACTTGACGGTTTCAGGCTTTTTAAACAAAGAGCCAAACGTCATCTTGCCAAGATTGAAAAATCCCATGACTCCTACCTTTCCGTGCAGCTAATGCAAGGGTCGATGGTCAGAAGAATGTTGCTCACATCGGCAAGATCGCAACCCTCAAGCGCCTTCACCATACCGGCAAGGTTCACCGATGTAGGTGTGCGCATGCGAACGCGGTCAAGATACTTGGAATCATTGCCGCGAACGTAATAGAAGCATTCGCCACGAGGCTGTTCCAAAGAGTTCGTTGCTTCACCAACAGGAGCATTGCCCTTAACCGGCACTGCGATATCGCCACTAGGAATCTGAGCAGCCATTTCCTTGATGATATCGATGGATTGCAAAACCTCGGCAGTGCGAACTTCAACACGACCATAGCAGTCGCCCGACGTAGCTGTAATGGGTTGGAAGTCGGTAAGGTACGCGTAAGCGCCGTTGCCCTGCATGCGCATATCTTGCGGAACATTGGAGGCACGAACAAACGGGCCAACCATGCTCAACGCACGAGCATCTTCGGTGCTAATGTAGCCAACGCCCTGCAGACGATTGCGAACAGAAGAATCGTTCAAGAACGTCTTACGGATCTGAGCGTATTCGTCCTTGATGCCATCGAGCGTGGAAATCATCTCATCGAATTGGTCTTTCGTAATGTCGCGCACCACGCCACCGACCTTCACGGCAGAGAAAATAACGCGACCGCCCGTGGTCTTCTCGAAAATGGTAAGCACGCGCTCGCGTAAGCGCCAGCAATGCATGAACAAGCTTTCGTAGCCGAAAGCATCGGCAGCAAGACCCAGCCATAAAATATGAGAATGCACACGAGAAAGCTCGTGCCAGATCACGCGCAAGAACTTCGCGCGCTCAGGAACTTCCACGCCCATCAGGGACTCAACGGTCTCGGCATAGCCGTAAGAATGACCGAACGAGCAAATGCCGCAAATACGCTCGGCAACGTAGATGAACTGGTTATAGTCGCGCGTTTCGGTCAGCTTCTCAAGACCACGATGAACGAAGCCGATCTGCGGAATTGCCTCTACGACCTTTTCGTCTTCCACAACCAAATCAAGATGAAGCGGTTCAGGAAGAACAGGATGCTGCGGGCCAAAGGGAATTACGGTTTTCTGGCTCATTCCTATTCACCTTCCTTCTGGGCAGCTGCAGCTTTCGCAGCCTTCGCGGCCATAGCGGCGCGAACCTTCGCAGCTTTTTCGGGATCCATTGCAGCAAGTTTCGCTTCAAGCTCAGCATCGGCGGAAGCATTGGCAGCCGGAGCAGCTCCGCCGGCAGCTTCTTTCGCTGCCTTTGCGGCTTTCGCGGCAGCAACCTTCGCAGCTTTATCGCGCGCAGCCTTCTGCTCGGGAGAAAGAATGGACATCGGGGTCGTTGCCTTGATGTTGTAGAAATGACCCTGGAAGTCAATCGCAATGCCTTCGATGTTCGCACCGAAAAGATCATGCGCTTCATTCTCGAAAACAAATGCCGCAAGGAAGTTATTCGTAACGGACGGAATCACATCCTTCGAGGTCAACCCCTCGATTTTGTAGTTCTTCAGAACAATGTCATCTTCCATCCAGGAATAAATGGCATCGAACACACCATCATCGGTGCATACGCAATGCATCTGCACGAAACGCGCGCCAGAAGCCTTCTTGGCATCAGACAATGCGGGCAGCTCGCTCAGTGCAATTACATGCATTTCAGTTTGCAAGGCCATGGTTACTCCTCCCCTCTTTCTTTCGGAGCGCAACCCTTTGCCTTTTCCTCCAGAATGCCCACCGCTTCAACAACGGCATCGATAAGAGCTTCCGGACGAACAGCGCAGCCAGGTGCGTATACATCAACGGGAATCGCCTTGTCAACGCCACCAATAACGTTGTAGCAATCGGCAAATACGCCGCCAGAGCAAGCGCAAATGCCGCAGGCGATAACAACTTTCGGTTCAACCATTTGATTGTAGATTTCCTGAACAACAGAGATATTCTGCTCGTTCACGCTGCCGGTCACCAAAAAGATGTCGGCATGCTTAGGATTGCCCGTGTTGATTACACCGAAGCGCTCGGCGTCAAAGCCCGGGCACAGGGTTGCCAACACTTCAATGTCGCAACCATTGCAGCTTGAGCCGTCGTAATGGATGACCCAAGGAGATTTCGAAGCAAAAGCCATTCGATCAACCCCTTCTCTACAGGAACAACAGGACGGCGAAGTTAATGCCACCCGTAACAAGAGCCACAACCCATGCGGACTTCAACATTGCCTGCCACTTCACGCGGGCGAAGTTGTTGTCGATAAGGATTTCCAGGAAGAACGTCAAAAGAGCAACCACAATGGCCAAGATGATGGACAAGGGATTATCCCACACGAAGAACATGCCAACCCAGCCCAAGAACAGCACGTTTTCAACCCAGTGCATAATCTCGACTTTCGCCAATGTGGGGCCGCTCATTTCGGTGGTTACACCGCGAACGATTTCCTGATGCGCATGATGCGACATAGAAATATCAAACGGGGATTTACGCAACTTGATGGTCAGCACGAACAGCAGGCCAATGAAAATCAACCACGCACGGCAGATAATCGGTGTCTCAATGCCGAACAAGTCGCTCACGTTGAACGAACCAGCGGCCATGAATACGCCCACGCCCAGGATCAAAACCATAGGCTCGTATGACATGACCTGGATGATTTCGCGTCCTGCACCAACTTCGGCATAAGGAGAACGAGAGCTGTAAGCAGCAATGATGAAGAACAGACCACCCATGGTGACCAAGAAGATGCTCAACAAGATGTTACCGCCGGAATAGAAGATGCCGCCAGCAACAATCGCAAATCCCAAGGCTGCGCTGATGTAAACAGCTTCTGCGCTGTTGGTGGAAACGTTGTCCTTGCCCAACAGCTTGCGCACATCGTAATACGGCTGAAGGATGCTCGGTCCTACGCGGCCCTGCATGCGGGCAGAGATAACACGGTCAAGGCCGCTGAGCAGGCAACCCAGAACGGGGGCAAGAATAGCGAACGCAATGATGCCAATAACGTTAGCGAGCAAAGGCATAGCCATGATTTCACCCCTTTCTTAGAAGCCCAAAGGGCTCAGAACGGACATTACAAAACAAGCAATAATTAGCACCGTGCAGAAAATAGTGGAGAAGCCGTTGAGCTTTGCTTCGCCAAACCAATCCGTCAGATACCAGTTACGCGCCGTTGCTGCGGATACGCCCGACAAAGCGTTCGTGAACTCGCGCTTTTCGTTATCCACGCTGATGCCGGCAAGGTACACATCAACTTTACGCGCCTTAGAACGACCAGGGCCGGCAATGAGAACGATGAATACCAGCACGGTAAGAATAGCGGCAATCACCATGTTGTCATCGGTCAGAGCCTGCGGGGCAATCACGGATACGATGCCCGCGCTTGCAATGTACGGCTCAATGATGTACTCGGAGATAACCGGCATCAAAACGCAGCAGATGAAGATGAGCGTTGTCATAAGCAGCAGCGCGATCCATTCGGACTTGTGCACCGTTTTCTCCACGTTTTCTGTGGACTGAGCGATACCGGCCAGCTTGCCAATCCACTTTGCCCAGAACATAAACGTGGCAGCAGAACCAAATGCAAGGATCAGCAGCAAAACGATATTTTTCGTTTCTGCGAAGGACACCAAAGCGCCCCATTTTGCCATAAGCATGCCCAAAGGAGCAATGAACATGCACATAATGCCAATCATCATCAGACGGGCAAGATGCGGCATGCGCTCGAATAGCAGGTCCATGGACTCGATGTCGCGGCTTCCAATGTGGTGCTCTGCGGTACCCACGCACAGGAACAGCAGTGATTTTGCAGCAGCATGGAACAAGATCAGGAACGTGGCGGCCCAAATTGCCTCGGCGGTGCCAACGCCCGCGCAAGCAGTGATCAGGCCCAGGTTCGCGATGGTGGAATACGCCAGAACGCGCTTAGCATTGCTCTGGGAAATTGCCATAAGCGAGCAGAACAGGAACGTGAAGCCGCCCACCAGGATAACCATGGTGGAAGCAGAAAGGCATACAGCGAAAATCGGTGCCAGTTTGACCAGCAAGAACACGCCCGCCTTGACCATGGTGGAAGAGTGAAGCAGCGCGCTGGTGGGAGTGGGTGCAACCATAGCGCCCAAAAGCCAAGTGTGGAACGGCATCTGAGCTGCCTTCGTCAGACCAGCGAACGCCAGGCAGATTGCCGGAATCGCTACCAGATTGGGGTTCGCAACGCCAAATGCCAAGAACGCATCGAAAGACAGCGTATTGAAATTCACTACCGTGAAATACATGCCAACCAAGAACGCAATGCCACCCAGCAAGTTCATGATGATCTGACGGAACGAATTGCGGATTGCCTCTTCGGTCCTGGTGAAACCGATAAGCAGGAAGGAGCAAACCGTGGTTACTTCCCAACCGGTGAACATCCACAGCATATTGTTGGAACATACGATAAGGAACATCGCCGAAAGGAAGATAAACATCAGCGCGAAGAAGTACGGACGACGGTCCTTTGCTCCCTCGGGCTCGTGATGCTGGAAGTCTTCCATATAGCCCAGAGCGTACACGCAGATGCCAGAGCCAATGATACCAATGATCAGCGCCATAAGGATAATCAGAGGATCAACAACAAGACCTGCGGTTACCTGGATTCCGTGAGCCATGCCCAGTTCAAAAGCAAGCGCGCCGGCAACTTGGATCAATGCCAAGACGCCAGCAAGAATGTTTTTGTACTTGATCGCAAAGCCGAGAATGATAATGGCGATAATAACGCCAATGCCCGTGCAAATCGTATCCACAACAGCCGAGCTGTATGTGATTAACTGATGCGAAGAGCCCAGGTTGAGCGCCGCGAATGCGATGGATGCAACAGCAATTGCCGCAGCTGAAACATACACGATTCCTTTGCGGGCGCCGTTTCCCTTAACCACGGCAAGCAAAGCCGCCGCAACCAAAGGGAACAGTACGAGAAAGCCAATGAGTGTCACAGCGATTCTCCTTCTCCCAACGAATACGATGTGCTTTTGCACGCGCTCAGCTTACCAAAGTTACAGGTATGTTACGGGGCATATCGGCAAAGAATAGACAACCGAAGGGTAAAAGGAATGCAATTATGGTCAAAATAAGCCAATTGCGGCAGATTTCGTACCGTTTGGGGATACGACTTCGAAAACCCACAAAGAAGTCACAGCTTCAACAAAGAACAACCACAAACGCAATTCAGAGCCTTGCCGCAGAACCGGTGAAGCCCCAGCGCCCCCGCTTTGTCAACTTCTTTTGAGCCTTGTGCCCTGCGTTGTTCCCTGCGCCTGACGGTTCCAGCATGCAAAAGCGCATTTCCTGTCACATCAATGGGACACCCATCAGGTGAAAAAGCTTTTCAAGCGAGTCTTTAAGAAGTAAAATATACCATATGCTGCGAAAGATAGGAGGCATCATGTCCGGTATGGCAAATGGAAAGCTGCGCATTCTTTATGTCATGCGCATGCTGCAAGAAGAAACCGATTCCGAAAAAGGACTGTCCATGACAGCCATTATCCAACGTCTCGCCGACTTTGGACTAACGGTCGATCGCAAAACCATTTATACCGATCTTGATACACTACGCGATTTCGGAATTAAAATCGACACTGCGCAGCGCAATCCTGTTGAATATTACATCGAAAATCGTGACTTTGACCTGGATGAACTCATGCTTATGGTCGATGCCATACAAAGCTGCCGTTTCATCACGCAATCGCAATGCGAACGCATCTCACGCAATATCCGCTTGCTTGCAACCGACTACCAGCGGGAAAAGCTGGCGCGCCGCATCCATGTGGACGGTCGCGTAAAAGGCCGGGGCGATAAAACGTTCGAAAGCATTGATGCCATCCATGAAGCAATGCGCCTGAAGCGCAAAATCCGCTTCACGTACTGGAAGATTGGTCCCGATGGCGAGATGCACATTCAGCACGATGGAAAACCCTACGAAGTAACTCCCGTTCGCGTATCGTACAGCAACGATTTCTACTATCTTACTGCCTGGAGCGATTCGCACGAAGCCATGACGGAGTATCGCATTGACCGCATGCGCAACGTTGCGTCTTCAGAAGAAAAAGCCACGCACAACGCTGAAATCAGCAACCATGAATTCAAAGTGCGCGATTCTCAATATTTCGGCAGGTTTGATGGCGAACTCGCAAAAGTCACGTTCGCCGTTGACCAGGACATGCTTGGCGCTGTCTATGATCGATTCGGGAAAGACGCCGAAATCGAAGAAGATAAAGAAGGCAGATGCATTGCGCGCGCCTATGTGCGCGTGAGCCCCCAGTTTTTCGGATGGGTTGCCGGTCTAGACGGTAAGGTCCGCATCGATAAGCCAACGAAGCTTAAAGACGAATACCACGATTACCTGCGCAAACTCATTGCCGATTAAGCTGATACAGTCTTCCGCACGAAGGGCGTGTCTCCACACAAGAGGCACGCCCTTCGTTTTTTCCAAGCTTAAAAAAGAACAACAAGCCCTTGAGCTACAAGAAGCTTCAGAGCAACAGCCCTTCGGCTCGTACGCCGTTTGGTACCCTTACCCACTGCCAGCATTTCTCGTTGCATTCATCTGGATCGCGCGATACATTAATGCGTCTATGCTGGTCAAGAGCACCGCGCCAAGCGCAAATGCCTTCTGCGGCATGACGAACCACTAAATCATACGTTTCAAAGCGATATAAGACCAAATCGACATCGGCCCATGCGTCCTGGTAGCAATCCCAGACACGCCAGCTTTCGATATAGTCTTCGCTTGAAAGCAAGGTATCCAAATCCGCTTCGATGCCTGCCGCGCATTCTACAGATTCAAAGGCAGTGAAGCTCTCGCTTAGTATAAGCCTATCGTCACAGGAGAATACGGGGCCGGCATTGCAAACCCGGGGCACAGAACCACTCTTGCTCGTGGACCCATACAGCATATTTGCGTAGTCGGTCATTTCCCTACATCTCCTTTCACCGCGATTTCCTATTGTTGTCGCCATGATAGTCCATGCAGTTTCGCAGCATGGGCACTCTATGGGACACCCGCAAAAAAATTTCTTTTCGCATATTCCACGACAAAAGAAAAAAGGCCAGAAGTCTAAGCTTCTGACCTGCAAATTCATGGTCGGGTGAACAGGATTTGAACCTGCGACCCCTTGACCCCCAGTCAAGTGCGCTACCAAACTGCGCCATCACCCGTTGCAAAACAGCTTACTTATAATAAGCATTACATCGAAATAAATCAAGCTCATTTTTGAAAAAGTTTGACTTTTTCTTTCGCTACGCATCAAAGAAAAGCTCCACATGCGCGATCGAACATCAATCAAAACGTTATTTCATGTTCACGCAGTGATTGCGCTCGCCCGTTCTCAGGTATGTCATAACATCCTTAACCGCCATAATGGCGCAATTATCTTCCGATTCAGCTGTGGAAGCGCCCAAATGCGGCAGCACAATAGCGTTTTCCATTGCCATAACAGCGGGAGTCGCAAAATCGGTTACGTACTTGCGCACTTTGCCAGAAGCAAGCGCCTGCGTCATGGCTTCAGCATCAATCAACGTATCGCGCGAGAAGTTCAGGAAAACGCATCCGGACTTCATTTGTTCGCATGCAGCAGCATCAATCATGCCGATGGTGCCCTCCATTGCGGGCACGTGAATAGTAATATAATCGCAATTCTGGTAGATATCAGCCAGCTCGGCGGTAAACGTCATATCGGACGAAATCACCGCAGCAGCATCGGCTGGAAGATACGGATCATAGCCGATCGTCTTCATTCCCAATGCCTCAGCGCTGCGAACAACCAGCTTGCCAATGGCGCCCAAGCCAATTACGCCCAGTGTCTTTCCCATGATTTCGCCACCCGCAAAAGCTTTCTTCGCTTTCTCAGCGCTCTTCCCAATTGCAGGATCATCGGCATTTTCCTTGCACCATTCAATGCCGCCCAAAACATCACGCGCCGCAAGCAGCATGCCGCACAGAACAAGCTCCTTCACGCCATTAGCATTTGCACCGGGCGTATTGAAGACGGGGATGCCACGCTCTGCCAATGCGGCAGTGGGGATATTGTTGTAGCCCGCACCGGCACGCGCAATCACTTTCACATTATCGGGAATGTCCATCGACAGCATATCAGCGCTGCGCACTAAAATAGCATCGGCCTGCGCAATGTCATCGGTCAGCTCGAATTCATCGGTCAAATGGCTCAATCCAACCTGGGAAATGTTGTTCAAGCAAAGAATTTTATACATGAAGGGCACCTCTTTCTTTTCGACGCGATTATGTTCACTCATTTCCAGTATGACGCATTACCATCGGTTTTTTACCAGCACGGGCCCGAAAATCCACGAACGAACTTACGAAAGCGGCGCTTTCGCCAGCAATGCAACTGCTTCGTCAAGAATAGCCTGCGCTAAATCCTGCTTCGATTTTAAGCCAAACGACTTTACGGACCCATCGGTAACGAAAAGCGCCTCGTCTTCGTCAACGCCAAAGCCCTTACCAGCAGAAACATCGTTTGCAACAATAGCATGCGCGCCCTTCGATGCGAGTTTCTTGCGAGCGTTGTTCACCACGTCGTTCGTTTCGGCAGCAAAGCCGATGACAACTTGACCAGGTTTTTTCGCGTGACCGCACGTCTTTAGAATGTCAGGGTTCTCTACCAGGGAAACGGATGACAACGCTGCATCATCGGTGCCTTTCTTGAGCTTCACGTCCGAAACGCAAGCAGGGCGCATATCGGAAACCGCAGCGCTGAAAATGGCTATGTCGCAATCCGGGAATACTTTCTCGCAAGCAGACATCATGTCGCATGCGGTCTTTACCGGAACAAGTTCAACATCCGCGGGCGGCTCAAGAGAAACCGGGCCCGAAACCAAAACAACATCCGCGCCGCGGTCACGCGCTGCGCACGCCAGGGCATATCCCATTTTCCCCGATGAGGGATTTGAGATGAAACGCACTGGGTCAATAGGTTCAACGGTTGGACCAGCGGTAATCATGATTTTCTTGCCCGCAAGGTCTTTCTTGGCAGCGCAAGCCAACTCCAATGCGCCATTGTCTGCACCTTTTGAACCGCACAGCATGTCATCGACAACGCAAGCAAGGTATTCGGGATCGGGCATGCGACCCTTCCCCACTTCGCCACATGCAAGATAACCTTCATCTGCCTCCACAATAGTAATTCCGCGCGATGCGAGCGTCTTCAAATTCTGCTGCGTTGCAACGTTTTCATACATATGAACGTTCATTGCAGGCGCAACAACCAACGGCGCCTGCGTAGCAAGAGCCGTTGTGGTAAGCAGATCGTCGGCAATGCCACAGGCTATTTTTGCGGCAACATTTGCCGTGCACGGCGCAATAATGAACAGGTCAGCCTCGGCCGCAAGAGAAATATGGTAGATAGGGTCCGCCGCACCAGCGAATAAATCAACGGCAACCGGTTCGTTTGTCAGCGCGCGAAACGTTGTAGGATCTACAAAATGCGTTGCGTTTTTCGTCATGACAACCTTCACGCGGTACCCTTTTTTCTGCAACGCGCGCACCAACTCACATGCTTTATAAACGGCAATGCAGCCGGTAACGCCCACAAGAACCGTTTTCTGAGTCGATTCCGTTGAGATATCCATTTAATCCTCCTTAAGGTGGGGTGCCAGAATATTGGACAGAACCTTCAAGTGAGCCCGCGTTTTACCCAAGGCGGGCACGTAAACAAAATTATCCCCATCGGCTACCAGCGAATGCATGCCGCCGGAATTCTCTTCGTTACGACAAACGTTGAACGCGCGGCGCAATTTCCGATTCACGTAATACTGCGTTTGAATGCCCTCGCATGCATATCCGGGGCACACCACGAACATGCGACCTTCGCAAAATCTGCCCCAACGTTCAACGACATCGCTCACCTTGGGATCAAGATGCTCACCAGGTTTATACGGTAAATCGAAATACGCCATGGTCCAAGCATTTCGCGGCAACCCAAGCTCGCCCGCAACCGCAAGGCTTGTCGCTCCCGTTTGCAGCTCGTAATCATCGCCGTGTTCGATATCAGCCACCGGGATAGAGCTATACGCCACCAACAAACGATCACCTGCAGCCGCATTAAATCCCGCATGCTCGATCGAAGCAGCCAGCGCACGCGCATACATCTCGTTGTTGTAATAACTATCAAGATACGTGACGCGAGCTTTCACATGAGTGCGCTGTTGCGCGTCTTTAACGTGCCCACGTAGCGTTTTATCGGTTGAAAAAGAGCCCTGCGGGAAGAGCGGAAATATTATTATTCGATTGCAATTATTATCTTTCAAATGGGAAAATGCTTTTTCAAGACTCTGGGCACCATACAGCGATGCAGCACATACAACCAAAGAATCATCGCTATCAAGACGCTGCTGAAGCTGGCTGCTCAAAGCAAGCAGCGCTTGCCCTTCAGGAAAATTCCCTTGCGGCCAAATCGCCTGAAACGAAGCAACGCATTGTCGCGTCACACGACGAAGCAAGCCGAAACGAACTTTTATCCACCAAAGAAAACGATTCCCTCTTCTGCAATGGCGGTCCAGCAAAATGCTCTTGCAAAAACGGCGCACTGCCCTTGGAGAAGCATCTACCGGCTCACCGTAGCCGACTACAATGACGCCCGTTTTCCGCTTGATCGGAACATCTTCGGACTTTCTTCTCATGGCATATCATCCCCAAAACGTTTCAAGACAAGGCATCGGAGCGGAAGCAAGGCGCTCAAACAATTCGCGTCCCGCTTCCGTGCGACCAGCGCTTCTTTCGGCAAGGCCATCAAGAACCCCTTGCAAATCCGCAGGCAAACGATCATCGAAATCAAGATGCTCCTGAGTAACAGGATGGTCGAAAGCAAGATGAAACGAATGCAAAAACTGTCGCTGAAGCCCCAACGAAGCGCTTGTGTGGCGGGGCGCATGGGCCGTATACAGCGGATCGCCCACGAGCGGATGGCGCGTATATTCCATATGCACGCGAATCTGATGCGTGCGGCCGGTAAAAAGCTTGCAATCGATAAGCGTGTAGCCATCATCGTTTCGGTCCGCTTCGAAACGCTCAAGCACGCGAAACGTAGTCAGAGCATCGCGCGCCGAATCAACATCGCGAATTGCCATGCGTAAACGCTCGGTGGCATGGCGTGCAATGGGGGCATCCACCATACCGCTATCATGAGCAATACGGCCATGGACAAGCGCCAGGTAATGACGGTCAACTTCGCGCGCTTGAATGCTTTCCATAAGCGCCTGACCAGCCTCGTTCGTCTTAGCAGCAAGCATCAAACCGCTCGTGTCCATATCCAAGCGATGCACAATACCTAAACGATCATCGTCGCCCTGCACGTTGCATAGATGGTCATACCCGCAATGGTTGATAAGCGCGTTCACCAACGTTCCATCATAATGGTCAACCGACGGATGGCACACCAACCCCGCTTGCTTGGAAATAACCAGCAAGTGATCGTCTTCAAAACGCACATCAAGCGGAATATCCTGGCCACTCACAATATGCTCAAGCGCTTCCTCGACTTCATAATAAACGAAATCACCCGCTTTAAGCACGTATTTCTTAGCTGCGGCGCTGCCATTTACCAGCACGCTACCGCTTTCGCACGCCTTGGCAGCAGCGCTCCTGCTGGCATAAGCATCACGATTAGCCAACGCAGAATCAAGGCGCTGACCAGCATCGCTTATATCGGCGCGGAAAGAAAACGACTTACTCATGAGCATCGCCTTCTTTGCTTGCTGCTTCATCAGCATGCCCATGCAGGAAGAAAAACAGAAGGAAGATCACAATACCGCAGGTCACGCCAATATCGGCAATGTTAAATACCGGGAAATCCATAAAGCTCAGATTGATGAAATCAACAACGTAGCCCAGCGTAAAGCGGTCAATGGCATTACCGATGCCACCCGAAAAAACCAGGGCGATGCCAACTGTCTCAGGGATAGAAATATCTTTGCTCAAATACGCAAACAACGCGGCAATAGCAACGCACATCAGCACCGAGAAAATACCCAGACCAAACGTCGCATTGCCAAACATCCCCCAGGCAGCGCCTGTGTTATGTACAAGCAGGAACTCGAATAAACCAAGGAACGGACCCGCAATGTTCTGGCCCACGGAAAACGCGCCGCTATTGAAATACGCTTTCGTAGCAATATCGAAAACAAGCCACGCAAGCGCAACACAAGCAAACAGAGCCGCCGCAGCGCGACGACTCTTAATTGCAGCAAGCAGCTGAGACTCTTTTTTGTTCGTATCAGAAGAACTCAAGAGCAACCGCCTATTCCTCGACGTATCCCAGCTCTTCGAGCACGTCACCGCAACGCTTGCAAACGTGCGGATACTTCTCGTTGCCGCCCAGCTCGGTAACATTCCAGCAGCGCGGGCACTTCTCGCCCGGGGCAACAGACACGGTAACGGCCAGACCATCGCCCTGCTCAAAGCTCACCGACGACACAATGAACAGCTCGGTCAGCACGTCTTGATCAAACGCCTTCAGCTGCTCGAAATCCTCGGCAGGAGCAGTAATCGCAATAGCGGCTTCCTGACTCTTGTTGATGGTCTTTGCAACGCGCGCGTTCTCAAGTTCCTTCGTAACCACATCGCGCACTTCGAACAGCTTCTCGAACTTATCGGCGAAAGCCTGCGCATCTTCAGGCAGCGCAGGAACGAAATCCTCGCGCGTAGGCCAGCCAGCCAGCTGAACGCTTTCGGGGCGACCTTCGCGTGCCAAAGCAGCGGCAGGATAGCTCTCCCATGCTTCATCGGTGGTAAACGTCAGAATCGGGGAAAGAATGCGGACAAGCACTTCAATAACATTCATAAGCACCGTCTGCGCAGCGCGACGACGCACCGAGTTTTGCGCCTCGGAATACAGACGATCCTTGATAACATCCATATAAACAGCGGAAACATCGTTGATGAAGTCGTAAGCCAAACGGTACACGCTGTTGAAGGCGTATTCGTCGTAAGCAGCGGTAACGTCATCAACCAAGCGGGCGGTCTTGACCATCATGTACTGATCGATGGGATCAAGGTCGTCCCAGCTGGTCACAGCATCGTTTTCTTCGTCGAAATCAACTACGTTGCTCAACATGAAGCGCAACGAGTTACGGAACTTACGATACGCATCGGAAACCTGCTTGATAATGTTGTCGCCCAAACGCACGTCGTGGCTGAAGTCAACGCTTGCAACCCACAAACGCAAAACGTCAGCGCCAAACTTATTGCAGATATCGGCCGGATCAACGCCATTGCCCTTGGACTTCGACATCTTCTCGCCATTTTCGTCCACCACAAAGCCGCAGTGCATAACGCTCTTGTACGGCGGCTTGCCGTAAGCACCCACGCTGGTCAAAAGCGAGCTTTGGAACCAGCCACGATGCTGGTCCGAACCTTCCAGATACATATCGGCTGGCCAGGTCAAACCCTCGTTAGCACGATGCTTGAGCACGCCCACGTGAGAAACGCCAGACTCCCACCACACGTCCAAAATGTCCTTTTCGGGCTGCAAATTGTGGCTGCCGCACTTCGGGCAGCAAACGCTTTCAGGCAGATACTCAGAAGGCTTGCGAATGAACCACGCATCGGCGCCTTCCTTATCGAACAGATCGATAACGGCATCAAAGGATTCCTCGTTTGCAACAATCTCGCCGCAATCCGCGCACGAGAACACTGGAATAGGCACACCCCAGCTGCGCTGACGCGAAATGCACCAGTCGGGGCGCTCAGAAACCATGGCGCCAATACGATTGTGGGACCATTCCGGAATCCAGGTCACCTGGTTCTCGATGGCGTCAACCGCCTTATCGCGCAGGCCGGTATCGTCCATGGAAACGAACCACTGCGTAGTGGCGCGGAAGATGACCGGCTTGTGGCAACGCCAGCAATGCGGGTAGCTGTGGTTGATGTCCACATGCGCAACCAGCGAACCCCGCTCTTTCAGCCATTCGATAATCTTGGGGTTCGCTTCGTCGGTGGTCATGCCTTCCCAACGGCACGTGCCGGCGTAGAAGCGACCTTCATCGTCAACGGGCATCTTGATATCTTTAATGCCATTGAACTGGCACACCTTATAGTCGTCAACGCCATGACCAGGTGCAGTATGAACAGCACCGGTACCAGTATCCAGCGTGACATGATTGCCGCAGATGATAACGCCTGTTTCGCCGTCACACACCGGGTGAACGTAAACGCAGCCGTTCAATGCGGTGCCCGGGAACGTGAGTTTTTCGCCGCCATCCTGCAGGAACTCAACGTTTTCCCAGCCAGCAACAGTGATAACAGCTTCAGCCAGCTCTTCGGCCATAACCAGAAGCTCGCCGTTTACGATAGCAACAACATACGTTGCATCCGGCGACAAGCTGACTGCCTGGTTTGCGGGAAGCGTCCACGGTGTGGTGGTCCAAATCACCACGGCATTAGGAGCGTCGCCCAGACCTGCAGCAACGGCTGCCGCCTTGAACGCTTCAGGCATTTCCTGGAAATAGAACTTCACGTAAATAGAAGGAGACACTTCGTCGCCGTATTCGATTTCCGCTTCGGCAAGCGCGGTGTGACAGTTCGAGCACCAATGGATGGGCTTGCGACCACGATATACGCTGCCGTTCAGATACATTTCCTTGAAGATCTCAACGTCGGCCGTCTCAAAATTATGATGATACGTCAGGTACGGATGCTCCCAATCGGCATTCACACCCAAGCGCTTGAAGCCATCGCGCTGGATTCCCACGTACTTCGTAGCCCAATCATGGCAGAGTTTACGCAGCTCAGGTTGGCTGATCTGCGCCATCTTCTCTTTGCCGAGCGTTGTTTCCACCATGTGCTCGATAGGCTGGCCATGGCAGTCCCAACCGGGAACGTATGGGGTGAAATAGCCGCGCTGCGCATGAGACTTCACAACGAAGTCTTTCAGGATCTTATTGAACGCATGCCCCACGTGAATCGGACCGTTTGCATACGGAGGGCCATCGTGAAGAACGAACGGCTTACCGTCCTTATTCTTCTCGAGCACCTTCCAATACAACTCCATATCTTCCCATTTCTGCAAGCGTTTCGGCTCGTTGATGGGCAAATCGGCCTTCATTGGGAACGAGGCCTGGAACATATTCATGGTCTTCTTGTAACTTGCCATATGGTTCAATCCCCTTTTCGCGGACTATCTAGACACAATCCTTGCAATTATAGGGGAAAATGCAACGCTCCGATAAAAAGAATTGGAACTTATCACATAGGATGGTGAAGCTGCCGGGTAGTCGGCTTTTTTGTCACACCCTGCAAGGGCATCACAAGGGCAAATGAGAGATTTGTTTGTTGAAACCATACATATCTCACGATTTCGGGAAATACTTGTTACAATGTAGCCGTTTGTGTAACATTTCGATACGAAGGAATTACCGTGACATATAAAATTGTGACCGACTCAAGCGCCACGCTGCCTCTTGAGCTCATTAAAGAATTCGACTTGACCATCCTTCCGTTGTCCTACATGGATACGGCTACGGGCATTCAGACCCCTATTAACGTATTCGATGAAAGCTTTGACCTGGTTGCGTTCTACAACAACATGCGCAATGGCATAGTGTACACCACTTCGCTGCCCAACCAATCCGACTCGTACGATACGCTGGTAAAACTGCTCGAAGAAGGAAACGACCTGATCTACATCGGTTTCGACAGCGCTCTTTCGGGCACCTGTGAAGCGGTAAGCGCAATCATGGATCGCTTGGCCGAAGAATACCCCGCTCGGAAACTCATCCACATTGACACGCTTGCCGCCGTGGGAGCTGAGGGTCTTTTGGTGTATTACGCTTCGCGCATGAAGCAAAAAGGAGCAAGTATCGAAGAGGTTGCGCAGTGGGTCAACGAAAACAAGCTCTGCGTTGACCATTGGTTTACCGTAGAGGATTTGAAATACTTGCTGCGCGGCGGTCGCGTTTCCAAAACAAGCGCGACGGTTGGCACCGTGCTCAACGTCAAGCCCGTTATGACGGTCGGAACCGATGGCGTACTGACCCCCATTGAAAAAGTGCGTGGCCGCAAGAAGAGCCTGCAAGCGCTGGTAAAGCACTTCGAGGAAACTCACAGCGAGATCAATGACGATTACGTGGTGTGCATTGAACATGGCGACTGCGCAGAAGATGCCGAATGGGTACGTAACGAAATCGCCGAAAAATTTGGCGTCAAGAACTTCATGGTGGAGCTTCTTGATCCGGTTATCGGTTCACACACTGGCCCTGGCCTGGTTGTTGTTTGCTACCCGTGCAAGCCGCGTGCTTAGCCGTTACGTTGCCGAGCGCTTCTGAAGCATCCAAACACATGCCCCTTGGTTCATTCGCAGCCAAGGGGCATTTTCGTTTTTGCCCCCCTGTCCCTTAAGGGATTTCGTCATGGCGTTTCGTGCGACCATATTGCAGCGCACCGTCGCCGAATTTTCCGTTTACCTGGTCAGACAGATTCGCTAAACTCTGCAGTTTTTTGCGCTTCTGCGCAGAAAGCGCTGGTGGCATATCGTCACTCGCAGTCAAGCGGTCCCTACCGCTGCTACCACACGCATCCGAATCACCACACGAACGCGTGTCTTCTGGAAAAAGCGCCGCATCATCGAAGAGCGACCTCTGCGGATTGTCTACCGCAAAAGGAACGTCTTCTCCCTGCTCAAGCTCTTGCAGACCACTCATTGAAACACCAATAAGCCGTACGGGAGTACCTGGCGCCCAGAGCGTTTTCAGAAGCGAGACAGCATGAGGCCAAAACACAAGTTCGTTGTTGGTGGGAAGCTCAAGCTTTTCCTGTGCAGTGTGTATTTTTCGATTCGCAAATCGAACTTTCACGGTGACCGTGGTACCCATCAGGTTCTTCTTACGCAGCCGTTTGCCCACTTTCTCGGATAGCGCGAACAGCGCATCATGCAGTTCCTTTTCAGTAGAAACATCTTGCGGAAAGCTTGTCTCGTGCGAAACCGACTTCACCACACGCACCGTCTCGATTTCGGACGATTCTTGACCCAAAGCGCGCAGTCGAAACGCTTCAGCATTTTTTCCGAACACCTTCTTCAGAATGGCAGCATCGGCGCATGCCAGTTGCCCCAGCGTCTTCACACCGTACTTATGAAGCGTTTCAACAGATGCCGCACCAATGCCGCTCATTTCGCGCACGGATAAATCCTGCAGAAACTGCGCCTCCGTGCCAGGGTAAACCACCGTCAGGCCCCTCGGTTTTCCCTGTTCAGAAGCTATTTTCGCTACCGTTTTAGAGGTAGCAACGCCAATAGAGCAACTAATTCCCAGCTCAGCCACACGCGCTTGAATGCGTCGCGCCACCGAAACGGGATGCTCGGTATTCACGCGCGAAGGCGTTACGTCAAGAAATGCTTCATCGACGCTTACTTGCTGAACATACGGCGTTTCATCATGCAAGAAGCCCATGACCTGGTCGGACAGTTCCTTGTAGCGCTCCATGCGCGGTATGGTCCAAACACCTTCAGGGCAAAGACGCTCCGCCACCGACGACGCCATGGCACTGCGCACACCGTACGTACGCGCTTCGTACGACGCCGTTGACACCACGCCGCGCATCGACGAAGGGCCGCCCACAATAACCGGTTTTCCGCGCCATTCGGGGTGGTCAAGCTGCTCCACCGATGCAAAAAACGCGTCAAGATCCACCAGAAGGATAGCTTTCCCTTCCCATTTGTGGTCAAGCGAGGATTTAATCCATGTTTCATCAGCAGTAATCATGAAAAACAGTTTATCATGGTGAGCACATGCGTAAAACTCACCTTGCAAAGATTGCGCTTCCTACGCCGAAAACGCTAAAACGCTGACAACGCAGAAAGCAGCACAGCAGTAATCTCGCTTGAGCTACAACGCACCGAAGCACACATGGCACCAACCTGACAGGGGATGACACTAATGGCAAACATGACTCAAACCACACTTGAAGCCGATACGCTTCCCGTGCGCAACCTGGTCACGCCCCTTCCTGCTCTTTCGCTCATGCCCCCTTATGAAATGCGCACGTGCGCACCGTTTACGGATCATTCGAGCATCTCGAATCCGCTTGGCACGCCCGCGCCCCTTATTGACGCCATGAATCAGGCTCTGGCCTGCGGTGCCGCAAATTTTGCAGCAGACCGCGAAGGGTACTCCCTGAAGAGCAGCTTAAGCACGTTCCACAACCTTCCCACCAGCTCTTTCATCATCGGCTCATCCACGAAAGACCTTATCCGCGCCGTTGCGCAAACGTATCAGCCCTGCTCGGTGGGTATTACCACACCGAGCGAAGTTGGCTATGCGCTGGCCATAGGAAACGCAGGGCACACCGTGGTGGACATCGCGGGCCGCGCGGGTTTTTTGGCACCCGAGCCATCACTGAGCAGGGCGCAAGGCATCACGTTCGATGCCGCGCTTTTAGGCAACCCCAGCTATCCCACGAGCCGCCTGCTGCATAAATCAACGCTCATCAGCTACTTGGAAACGTGCTCGTGGGTCATCGTGGACGAAAGCTCAATCGAGCTCACGCTTGCAGGCGAAAGCTACACCTCGCTTACGCAGCAATACAAGAATCTGATCATCATCCGTTCGATTTCGGTATCAATGGCGCTGCCGGGCATCCCCATGAGCTATCTCGTGGCGCACCCAAGCACCGTCGAGCAGATAGAAAGCTTCTACGACAGCAGCTCTGTTTCGCTCTTTGCCGAGGTCATCTCGCCCCTTTTGATAGAGCACAACAATCTGGAGAAAGCGCGCGAGTTCCTGGAAAGCGAGATTCCCTGGCTGCAATGCATGCTCAGTCTGATTCCCGGCATCGACATTTTCCCCGCAGAGGGCAACTACGTTATGTGCTCGTATCTTGTGCCGCAAGGCATGGATTTAGGTGCAAGCAGCGTAGAAGAGCTTGAAGACAAGCTGCGTATGCATGGCTTTCTTATCCGCAAGCTCGATGACATTCGCGGCTTGGAAAAAGGTCGCTACTTCTGCGTTTCCGTTCGCACGCGCGAAGAAAACGAAAAACTCGTTGAAGCGCTGCGCCACATCATCTTGGAGCAGTAGCCGCCACCATGCGGTAGCGACTCGTCCGAAGCAACCGTCGCAATCGCCAGTGCTACAGCGGACCGGACGGCACGGTAGCCGTACGTCAGATGCGACTGCGTGCACCAACGCAAGCAAACCATCGCTTAGCAACCGCCGTCCGCAACGCCTACCCCGCAAAAGTCGAAAGGGGAAGCGCCGCAATCGCGACACTTCCCCTTCGTTGTTCTAGTTGCAAGAGCAAACCGCTTGCGGCACATACAGGCACACCGCAAACGCAAGGTACGCACGCGCAAATTAATTGAACTTGAAGATGCGCTGAGCCAAGCGATAGCCCGCAATACCAATCTTGCGGCCGTTTTCACCCGGCAAGTTCACCAAGAAGTCAATGGGCGCACGACGCAGGCGCTCATATGTTGCGGGGCGCTTCTCCTTAAGGTATTCCCAGATAGAAGCGCGTTTCTCTTCCGAATCGCCATCGTTTATCATGCGCAGGAAAATAGAGCAGATGCACATCATCATGGCAAGGTAATTGTTCATATAACGTGCGAGCTTCTTCTCATGCACATCGTTTTCGATATCGCACGCATCAATCATAACACGCGTGATGCGCAGCTGCTGGTCAATGCGACCCATCATAACGCTCTCGTTCACGCTTTGATCCTCGCGGCCAATGAAGTAGCGATACATGTCAACGTCCAGGTAATACATGGTCTTCACGTACGGCAGCGGCACGTACACGAAAATGTTGTCAACGTAGAAGCAATGCTCGGGAAGCTCCAAATGAATATCGCGCAAAAGCTCCGTACGGTAAATCACCGAATGCATAAGCAGGTATTGGCTTTGGGAGAAGCGGCCAATCTCAGACCAGCCGAATTCACGACCCTGCGGGAACACGTTGCGATACCTCATGACTTTCTGGGTACCTTCGTGCACCTTCTCGTACACGTAATTGCCAATCACCATATCGGTGGGTTCGGCAAGCTCCACCTGGCGACGCAGATACGCCATAATCTCTTTCATGGCATCGGCATCAAGCCAATCGTCGGAGTCAACAACCTTGAAGTAGCGGCCAGCTGCTTCGCGAATACCCGTGTTCACACCCGAGCCGTGGCCGCCGTTTTCCTTATGAATCGCCTTGATGATGTTCGGGTAGCGGCTTTGCCACTCGTCGGCCTTCTCGCGCGTGTTGTCTTTCGTAGAACCGTCGTTCACGATAAGGATTTCAATGTCATCGCCGCAGGCCAAAAGCGATTCAATGCATTTGTCCATATACGCGGCGGAGTTGTAGCACGGAACAGCAAAAGTAATGGTTTTCATTTCAGTCATGGTCACTCAATCACTCGTTTATCCAGTCGAATGAATCCTTGCAGATTATTCGCCCAAAATCCTGTCGCATAAATCCAAAGCGCGCTCCACAATAACGTCCATGTTGTAGTAGCGATACTCCGCCAAACGGCCCAAGGGGTAGAAATTCGGCAGCGTTTCCGTAAGCTTCAGATAGCGCTCGTAATGCGCACGGTTCTCATCGTTGATAATGGCGTAATACGGAATCTGGCTCTTGGGATCCTCGTAAGCCAGCGAATATTCACGCATGATGGTTGTCTTCGGCGCTCGCTGACCCGTAAGATATTTGAACTCCGTGATGCGCGTGAAGTCTTCCGTAACGGTGTAGTTCACTGTGCCACACGGCTGGAAATACTCCTGGTCAAGCGTTTCGTACTCAAAGCGCAGCGTACGATACGGAAGGCGCCCGAAGCGTGACAAGAACATCTCGTCCAGCGGACCGGTGTAGATAATGGGGCCCTTGAACGGCTTTTCCTTGATGTAGATGTCGGAAAGCGGCGCATCTTCGTCAAGCGAGGCAAAATGCAGGTCGAAAACGCTTTCCGCTTCGGTGTTCAGGCAAACCGTGATGTTCTCATGATCAAGCATTTCTTCGAACAGCTTCGTGTAACCGAAAATCGGCATGCCCTGGCACGAATCCTGGAAGTAACCGTCCTCGTGCGAAAGCAGCACGGGAACGCGCGCCGTAACAGAAGGATCCACCTCATCGGGCGAAAGGCCCCACTGCTTCTGCGTGTAATACAGGAACACGTTCTTGTACACGAAATCGGCAATCTCCGCTAAATCGGGGTCTTTTTGCTCGCGCAGCTCGTTGATGGTTACGCGCGAACCAGCGCCGAATTTGTCAATCAGCTTTTCTTGCAGCTGCACTGCGCGCTCTTCGCCGAAGCACATCTCAAGTGACGTCAAATTGAAGGGTACGGGGATATACGTGCCATACCAGTTCGAAAGCACTTTGTGCTTATAGCCAATAAATCCCGAGAACAGGCGAAGGTGATTGAAAACACGCGTATTGTTCGTATGGAAAATGTGCGGACCATAACGGTGAACCAAAATGCCCGCATCGTCGTATTCATCGTACATGTTGCCGGCAATCTGCGCGCGTTTCTCAATAATCAGAACGCGCTTTCCCCCTTGCTCAGCCAGCTGTCGAGCGCAAACCGCACCCGCAAACCCACAGCCTACAACAACGGCATCGTAATCGCTTATCGCGATATCCGCGAATTCGGCGTAAGCAACACCCATATATGCTTCATCCTTTCAGAGCCAGAGCGGTATTTTGTTCTTTACCACTCGCATTCTTGCGTCACCATTTTACCAAGGGGGAACGTTTCAAACGGCATCACCACAAGAACAGAACAACTCAAAGCGCAGAACGTTGTAAAATACACAACGAAAGAATTACGCATGCGCAATTCTTCACTAGGAAGAAACACACAAAAGGAGGAAGTATGAGCGCATTTCTTGATTCGATGATCGCTCAAGCAAAGCAAGAAAAGAAAACCATCGTTTTGCCGGAAGGCAACGACGAGCGCACGCTGAAAGCCGCAGAGAAGGCTTTGGCGGACGGCTTGGCCAACCTGATTATTTTGGGTGATGTTGAAGCCATCAAAGCAAGCGGCCACAAGCTGGACGGCGCGCAGATTATCGATCCCAAGAATTCCGAATTCGAAGACGAATTCACCGACCTGTTCTACGAGCTGCGCAAGAAAAAGGGCGTTACCCCCGAGCAAGCGCGCGAAACCATTAAAGACGAAACGTTCTTTGGCGTTATGATGGTCAAGACCGGCCGTGCCGATGGCATGGTTTCCGGTGCATGCCACTCCACCGCCGACACGCTGCGCCCCAGCCTGCAAATCATCAAGACGGCTCCTACCGCTAAGCTGGTCAGCTCCTTCTTCGTGATGGTTGTGCCCGACTG
>CAKTVK010000018.1 GCA_934623455.1 uncultured Eggerthellaceae bacterium
CCTACGCCTGAGGTTCCTGGCAGGCTGCGCCTGCATGACTTAATGCAACACTATTGCGTTTTGAAATTCAATTCACCTAAAGTTGATGGAGGTCATCCTCTATCATTCGATTTCCACCATGCCCGAATTGATAGCGGCAGCATAGCGCGCCTTGACAACGTTTGGCTTGTTCGCTGGCTACAGCGCCTCGACGCGCGACGTTTCCCAGTCGTCCATGACGAAGGAGCCGTCGTTCAACTTTGAGATGCGGGCGTTAAGCTTGCCCAGGAGTTCGAGCATGCGGGACTTGTCGGCTTTCTCTTTCTCCTCGTTGAACCAGCAGGGTTGGTCGTGCGAGTCGAACTCGTAATAGGAATCGAACAGCTCGCCAATCTCCCTATTCAGCGAAGCCACGGTTGGGTCCTCGTGGACCAGTGGCAAGGCATCGGTCTCAATGCCGGTTTCCTCTTCGCAGGTCCAGACAGGGTCATTTTTGCAAAAACTTGACAATTGGCTTACACGGACCTAACGAGCGCTTGCCATTATGACCATAGCTTCTTATGCGAAGAAGCGTGTGTCGAGGTAAGTGAGGAAACATTATGGGTCTTGAGCTGGCAACCGTTGCAGCCGCCATTGGGGCAAGCCCGGTTCTTCTTCTGATTATTGTTCTGTGCGTTGGCGCAACGATGGTCAATGGCGCAACGGATGCGCCGAATGCAATTGCTACGGTGGTGGGTACGCGCGCCATGCGTCCGACCCCCGCTATTATTATGGCTGCTGTCTGCAACTTCATTGGCTTGGTGGGCATCACGGCAATTAGCACGGCCGTTGCAGGCACCATTTTCGGTATGGTTGATTTCGGCGGCAACAACGAAGCCGCGCTTGTCGCCCTTGCCGCCGCCATGGTGGCTATTATCGTGTGGGGTGTTGCAGCGTGGGCGCTAGGCATTCCCACGAGCCAGAGCCATTCGCTGATAGCGGGCATTACCGGTGCCGCCATTGCGTTGCAGGGCGGTCTGGGCGGCATCAATGGCGCCGAGTGGATAAAGGTTATTTATGGCCTGGTCATAAGCACGTGTTTGGGTTTTGGGTCGGGTTGGTTGTTCGCGCGCCTTATCAAGATTATTTGCGCGGGTGCTAATCGCATTAAAGCGAATCACTTCTTCCGCTGGGCGCAAATTATTGCAGGCGCGGGCGTGGCCGTTCTTCACGGCGCACAAGATGGCCAGAAATTCCTAAGTTTGTGCATGCTGGGCGTCATGTTAGGCGTGCATGGAAGTGCCGATTTCTCGCATTTCCCCTTATGGTTGCTTATTTTGGTAAGTCTTGCCATGAGCCTAGGCACCGCTATCGGTGGTCGCAAGATCATTAAGAGCGTGGGCATGAACATGGTGAAGATGGAGCAGTGCCAAGGTTTTGCCGCGTGCCTATCCGCGTGCTTCTGCATTGGCTTGGCAACGTTTACCGGCATGCCGGTTTCCACAACTCACACGAAAACAACGGCGATTATGGGCGTGGGCGCAGAGAAACGCTTGCGCGCCGTGAAGTGGAATTTGGCAGGCTCGATGGTACTTACCTGGATTTTGACCTTCCCCGGTTGCGGCCTTCTGGCCTGGGCGTTTACGCATTTGTTCCTGCTTATTTTGTAGGGCAGCAGTGCGCCTCGCCTTGTCTTCGGGCTTGTTTTCGTTTTGGAAAAGTCTTGTTTTCGTTAGTGTTTGAATTTATTGCGCGCCTTGTGGTTGCCGCCTTCTGCTCGATGGCAGCCCGAATACAGCGCGGCGGTGCATGAAAGGACAGTTTGTTGTGAGAAAGAAAAGCGACTTCGATTATTTTGATGCGTTCAATCAGCAGCTTTCGTACGCTGAAGAGATGACGCTGAACTTGAAAAGCGCTCTTGAGGCAGGGGAGTGGGGTGGCTCTGCCTTGGTGCAGTCGCTTCACACCATGGAAAACGATGCCGATCACGTGAATCATCAGATTCTGTCACATTTGGTGATGGATTTTGTCACGCCCTTCGACCGCGACAGCATGTCAAACCTTGCCCACGCGTTCGATGATGTGTGCGATGCCGTGGAAGAGATTGCCATTAAAGCCTATCTGTTCAACGTTTCCGCAGATTCGCACCCTGTTCCTCAGGGTTCGTCGATTATGCTGCTTATGTCGGATGCTTGTTCTGAGCTGAAAATTGCGGGTGGGTGTCTTGCCGCGCATTCGATGCACCGCAATGCCATTCGAAAGCATCTTGTTTCGGTGCAAACTTGTGAAAGTGACTGCGACGCGTTGTATATTTCTGCAGTTCATGGACTGTATGAAGATACTTCTATCGACCCCGAGCAACGCCGTATTACCCACGCATTGATGGACTGCATGGAAGAAGCCATGGACGCGCTGGAGCACGCTGCGGAATGCATGGAAGCGCTTGTGGCGGAGTGCGCGTAGCACCCAGCGGAAGAGGTAGCGCGACAGCGCGGGTGCAGGTGCCGGCAGTTCGGTCGCATTTGGACGTGGTGTGTCCGATCTTCGCATCTGTGCCTGCGCTTTTCGCCTTTTTTCGGAGTTCGTTTTTGCGGGGTCTTAATCTTTCCCTTCGATTTCTTGCCGGCCTGCTCCTCTTTTTTATGAATCTTGGTGTGGACAATGGTTTCAGCACGTTACAATGATTCTATGATTTATTATGTGGAAGACGAAAACAATATTCGCGATTTAGTCCTGTATGCGCTTAAGCAGGCAGGGTTGGAAGCGCGTGGCTTCACGGAGGCTCAGTCGTTTTGGAGTGCTTGCGACCAGGAGATTCCCCACTTAGTGCTGCTTGACATCATGCTTCCGGGTGAAGACGGCCTAACGGTGCTGAACAAGATTCGCCGTGACAAGCGTTTCGACAACGTTCCCGTTATGATGCTTACCGCCAAGGGCGCGGAATACGATAAGGTGCTGGGCCTTGATGGCGGCGCCGATGATTACCTGGCAAAGCCTTTTGGCATGATTGAGCTGGTGAGTCGCGTGAATGCGCTGCTCAGGCGTTCTTCCAAGTGGTCGGTAGCGCCAGCCGATGACGCTTTGACCTGCGGTGTTATATCACTGAGCCCTTCGGCGCACGAAGTTTGCGTGAACGGCACGGTTCTTGATTTAACGCTCAAGGAATTCGAGCTTTTGCATAAGCTGCTCAAAGAGCAGGGCCATGCGCTTTCGCGCCCCCAGCTGCTTGAGGATGTGTGGGGCGTGACGTTTGTGGGCGAAACGCGTACGGTGGACACGCATGTGCAAACGCTGCGCAAGAAACTCAACGATGCATGTCCTGGCGCCGGTGACCTGGTGCAAACGGTGCGCGGCGTGGGGTATCGCGCGAAAGCGGGCGAGTAGCGTGTCGGGGCAGGCACGTCCTTCGCGCCTTTCACAGGAATGCGGTCGTCAGAAACGCGCACGCGCCTTGAAAAAGCGACCCTCACTGGCAAATAAGCTGTTCGCCGTGCTGTTCAGCCTTTCCTTTGTGGTTATGTGCGCGGCAACGTGCGCTGCAACGGCCGCAAGCTATGAGGTCTACGAAGGCAAAGCTGAACAGGAGCTTTTGGCGCAAGCGTCCGAATATTCGCAGGCGCTTTCGCAGCAGCTGACTAGTGAAATGACGCAGGAACTTTCCGAGATTTCCTTCGTGGGTGAGCGCTGCACGCTTATCGGTGCGGATGGCGTGGTTTTGTTCGACAATTACACCGATCCAGCCACGCTTGACAACCATGCGAACCGCGAAGAAGTTCGTCAAGCGAAGGAATCGGGCCAGGTCGCGGTCATGCGTCGCTCGGATACGCTGGGAACCGATACGCTTTATGCCGCCTCGTTGGTGTCTGATGGCGTGGTTTTGCGTCTGGCGGAAACGCGCGTGTCGCTTGCTTCGTTCTTAGGAAGTATGTCGCTGCCGCTTGTTGTTTCTCTGGTGGTTATTTTTGTTTTATCGCTTCTGGTTGCGCGCGGTTTGACCAAGACCATCACGCGGCCTTTCCGCGACATCGATATGGCAAATCCCCTGGAAAACGATGCGTATGAGGAAATCCAACCGCTGCTTGAGCGTGTTGACCTGCAGCGTCGCGAACTTGAAGGGCAAAATGCAGAGCTTGAGCGTGCCGTTTTCACGCGTCGCGAATTCACGAGCAATGTAAGCCACGAAATGAAGTCGCCCTTGCAGGTGATTGGCGGTTATGCGGAGCTCATGGAAAGCGGCATGGTGGATGCATCGGACGTGCCGCGTTTTGCGGGACTCATTCGTCAGGAAGCCCAGTCTATGCGCGGTTTGATTGATGACGTGCTCACGCTTTCGCGTCTTGACGAGCGCGTGGACGCGCCCTTGCTTCCCGTGGATCTTGCGGCGGTGGCGCGGCGCGTTTGTGCCCGCCTTGCGCCGGCGGCTGAAGAGCGCGCCGTTGAGATTCAGCAGCATTTTGGTGCGCCCGTTACTGTGCAAGGTGACGAGTCTCTTGCGGAGCAAATGGTATACAATCTGGTGAGCAACGCCATCAAGTACAATAAGGAAGGCGGTGTCGTTCGCGTGACGGTGGCGCCGCTGGTTGCAGCTTCGCAGCCTTCGCAGGCGAACGTAGGGGAAGAAGAAGCGGCTTCCGGGGAAGGGAAGCCGGTTTCTTCCGCCGATGCGCCGGCGCATGCATACATTGCGGTGGATGATGAAGGTCCGGGCATTCCGCCTGAAGCGCGCGAGCGCGTGTTTGAGCGGTTCTTCCGTCTGGACTCCAGTCGTTCGCGCGAAACGGGAGGCACGGGTTTGGGGCTTGCCATTGTGAAGCATGCCGCGCTCAGTTTGGGCGGCTCGGTTCACGTGGAAGACTCTGACCTGGGCGGATCGCGCTTTGTGGTGGAGCTGTAAGGCGAGCTGCTAGCGTGCGCAGGTGCATGGGGGCGGTTGGCGCTCGGTTGACGTGCGACCGATGGTGGCGCGGTGAGCCCGTGGGCGCGGGTGCGTGGGGGCGGTTGGCGCGGAAAGGCGCGCTGCCGACATCGAACATTTGAGGGAAAGCTGGGTAGACAAGAGGGGAAAAACTGTCTATGGACACTACGTTGTATCTGAATCGATTGGGGATGAGCAAGGCGCCATCGGTATCGCTCGAAGGACTTAATCAGCTCATTCACGCACATCAAACGCATATTCCGTTTGAGAATCTTAACGTGTGCGATCTGCATTGCGGCGTTCGCCTTGAGGAAGACGTGCTATTTGACAAGATAGTGTTGCATCGTCGCGGCGGTTACTGCTTTGAACTCAACGGGCTGTTCTGCGAACTTCTGCGTGAGCTTGGTTTTGATGCGTTCACGGTATTTGTGCGCCTGCGAAACGGCGGTTATGATCCCAGAATCAATCATCGTGCCATTTTAGTTCGTCTTGACGGGATGCTGCATTATGTGGATGTGGGTAAGGGTGATTTCGAGCCTGGTATTGCGCTCCCCCTGGATGGCGGAAGCTACCAGGCTGACGGCGATTACTACTGGATTTTGCCTGATGAGGAAGACGAAGAGTGGGCGTGGATGTTCTGTCGGAAGGCGGATGAGACCGAGTCGAAGCCGAATCTGTGTTTTGGTTTGGTGGCACGCGAGACGCCGGAGTTCCAGCCGCATAGCGATGCTCTGAGCGAAAGCCCCGATTCTCCGTTTTGGAAACGTCGCATGATCACGCTTCGCACGGAAAATGGTTTTCGCTATCTGCGCGGTACGTCCTACAGCGAAGTTGAGGACGGGGTTACCACCGTGCAAGAGGAAATCCCCGACGAAGACTCGCTTGCCCTTATCAAGGAAAAATTCGGAATTGTGCTTTAGTCGCATCTGCTGCGCCTGTCGTTTTCGGCGGGCGCTTCTTGTATACGTGCGGAGTTTGTCCGCGCTTGGCGGCATGTTCGACGCAACAACTGGTTGCTTGCTTTGGTTTTCGCAGGTCGGTAAAGTGTTTGCGGTGGATTGTTATGGGTCGCGCTAAGTTGAAAAACCAGAGAAAGGGAGCAGCATGTCTTTTGCAGAAAACCTTATCGAAGCGCGGCGGGCAAATAATTTTACGCAGCAGGATTTGGCGGATAAGCTTTATGTCACGCGACAGGCGGTGAGCCGCTGGGAGCGGGGAGAAGTCACGCCGGGTATTGACATGATGAAGCTCATAGCACACGTTACGGGGCGTCCCGTTATGCACCTGATGGATTTGCCGGAACATTACTGCGAGAGCTGCGGCATGTTGCTCACACCCGATGATTGCGGAACTACGGCTGCAGGCGCGAAGACCGATCATTACTGCAAATGGTGCTATGACCAGGGAGAATACACGTACGAAACCACCATGGAGGACATGATTGAGGATTGTGCTCCTCGGTTGGCGGAAAATACGGGGATGTCGCTTGACGAAGCGGTTTCGCTTATGGGCGCGATCCTTCCCAATCTTGAACGCTGGAAAACTGCGTAGCGAACATGCTGAGAATAGAACAGAGGACGGTCGCGGCTCTTCTGTTGGGGGAATCGTGCGTTCCGCAGAGCGTCATTTTCTGTCGGCAAGTTTGAAAGCGAATAAATTGAACTCCATGGAGCAAAGAAATCGGAATTCGCAGGAGAGCCACCATCATGATTAGGGAATTGCGAAAAGCGGATATTAATAAAGTTGCCGACATATGGCTGGATACCAATATAAAGGCGCATTCTTTTATACCTGCTCAGTATTGGAAAAGTAATTTTAACTTAGTAAAAGAACTGCTATTGCAGGCAACGGTTTATATCTATGAGGACGATCGAGGGATACAAGGTTTTATAGGGCTGAACGACGAATTTATTGAGGGCATTTTTGTTTCCGATGAGGCGCAATCGCAGGGTATAGGCAAAATGCTATTAAATTGCGCTAAGGAAAAAAGAAATAAACTGCTTTTAAATGTGTACCAAAAAAATACGAAGGCAATCCTTTTTTATCAAAGAGAAGGATTCGAGATTCAGTGTAGCGGCTTGGACGAATCTACTGGTGAAAAAGATTACGCAATGGTGTGGCAACCGAAATAAATTGGAACAGGGGACGGAGGTTTGTTCCAAAAATCGATCAGCCGTCAAAGGTGTCTGGCCGATGGCGGGCGAAGCGAATGAAAATCCCGCCCCTTGTTCTATGCCCTCTGCACTGCCGATTACTTTCATATGTTTGCCTTAGCTAACTTTTTTGATAGAATAAGCGTGCAAGGCAAATGGCTGAGCGTAAGGGGTGGGCTATGAGCGTGTGGGTCAAAAGGAAGCTTTATCGGAAAACAGTGACACTTGCCTGGTCGCTTGCAATTATCGCCGCAGGTTTGATTGCGGCAACTTTTTTCGCGCAATAGCTGCTCGTTTGGGCGGCGGGCGTGGTAAAATCACTTCAACTGAGAGGCTAAAGGTGCTTCTCGTGAAATCCTTTAAGGGGATGTCTTTTTGGTCCTTGTTCTTTAGGGAACGTGCAGCGCTTTTGCTGCGCAATGTAATGCTTTCATAAAACGATCAGGCGTCTGACCGTGGTTGGTTTGCGCTTTTGCGTCGATGTTTTTTTGAATACACCCTAAGAACAAAGGAATAATCATGAATTACCCAAAAGCAAAAAGCTTCGACTCTTCTCTTGTTTCGTCAAAAATAATGGGTCCAAATCCGCTTCTTCTCACCGAAGAACTTTTTCAGATTTTGGAACAGGGGATTCTGGAACAGGGGACGGAGGTCTGTTCCAGAATCCCATCCTGTATGCCAACGCGTATGACTGATGGTGGACGAACTGAATGGAGCAAACCTCCATTGCCCCTTGTTTCGCGCCCCGACTGCTTGGCGCCGTCTGCCGGTTCCGTCGTTCTTGATTTGGGGAGCGGAACAGGCATTACTTCGGTGATGCTTGCTCGTGAGTATGGCTTCGTTACATATGCTGCCGACTTGTGGAGCGATCCGAGCGAAAACATGCGCTTCTTTGAAAGTATGGGGCTCTGCAATCGGGAAATTATTCCCGTCAAGGTTGATGTGCAGGACGGGTTGCCCTTCGCGCACGAGTTCTTCGATGCCGTGGTAAGCATCGATTCTTACAGCTATTTCGGGCGCGATGCATCGTTTCTCGACGAAAAGCTGCTCCCCTATGTGAAGCGAGGCGGGCTTATTCTTCTTGCGATTCCGGGCATGAAAGCGGATTGCCACGATAACTTGCCCGCATGCTTGCTTGAATCGTGGGATGCTGAACAACTTGATTATATGCATGATATTCCCTGGTGGAGAGCGATTTTCGAGCAATCGAAAGGTGCAGAGATTGTTGCCATGGAGCAGATGGAATGCACTGCTCAAGCATGGGCGGAGTGGCTTGCATGCGACAACGATTACGCACGGGGAGACAGAGCTTCGATTGAAGCGGGTGCGTTGGACTACCTTAACACCATTGCAGTGGTCTTGCGCAGGAAATAATGGTTGTCGTGCTCCGTTTGATTCGCTGTTTCCCGCTTCTCTCCCCGGTTTTGAGATTTATGAATCAGGTTGTTGAAAAACCGGGGTCAAATTCGAAGTTGTGATAGGTTGGAAGTAGGTCGAAAGTTAGTGTTGAGTAGGGATTTTAATATGCTCTAATCGAGTATAATTTTGAACTGGTGATTTGCTAATGCTTATTTTTCACAAACGGCGTGCTGCGCGAAAATACCACGATTCTCATCCATGACCTACTTCCAACCAGCATTAACTTCGAATTAGGGAGCCATTTTTCAACAACATGCATGAAAGTCAGTCTGCTGATGCGAAAATATATCGGTGCGTCCCGCGTCGGCGGCATGCATATGGACGATTCCTCTTCCGCGTGCGACAATACCCATCATAATAAGCGCAATCGATTGGAAAACGGAGGTTCCGCATGGCGACGAACACGCAGGGACGCGAGACGCAGCATTGCGAACTCGCCCTCAGATTGAGGTTAGATTTCCTCTTTGACGAGCTTGAGTGCTCTCGCATTCTTTTGGTGCCCGCCGCATCCCCTCTCGACGACCTGCACACTATGATCCAGGCCTGCGGAAACTGGCTGAACTACCACCTGTACAATTTCAAGTTCGTATCAAAGGGCAAACTCGTGCAGGCGGAACCCCTCTGGCAGATAGAGCAGCTGGAGGATTTTACCCCCGAGATTGCCAAGCGCGACGCCGCGAAGGTCTCGGTCGAGGATGCGCTGTCCGAGTTGCCGTCCATGTTGTACTCCTACGACTACGGCGACGGCTGGGAGATATCCATCACGCGCATGGGCTACCTCTTCGATCGGGAATCGAGCGCTTTACCGCGCGTGGAGAAGGGAATCGGCGCCTGGCCGCCAGACGACGTCGGTGGCGAAGGTGGTCTGAGCAGGTTCCTGCACGTATGGGACGACCTCGCCGACCCCGAACACGACTACCTTGCCGATTGGGGGAAGCAGCAGGGGTTCGAGAAGTACTCGTTGGCGAAATGCAACCGCCGCCTTTCCCGCTGGGAGGACTTCAGGGCAAAAGAGGCGTAGACTCGCAGGGACCGTAGACTGCGGCCCCTGGCCTAATAGGTCCTGCGCAAACCATCCTTTTGAAGGGTGGTTCATGATTTGACTGCTACGCTCCATCTTGCAAAAAGCTTGTCTGCATCAATTTGGTTCTTAAGCATTTTAGTTTTTGTTAGGTTGGTATTAAAAATGAAGTGGCGGAAATCTTGAAATATTCCGCCACCATAAAAACACCTATTCGTCAAGAAGCGCTACCAGGCGCTTATTTCAGTCATCTTGAAGCTTACAGCGCCTTCGTCAAACCCGGTTGCTTCGTACTTCCAAATGCCATCAGCATCAAGGTTGTTGATATTGGTCCAGGCGCTTCCAATCTGCGCGCCGTCTTCATCGTAGAGGTTGAATTGGATTTGAGCATAACTCAAATCTTTTCCAGAGATATTTTTTAGCGATCCATTGATTTTCGGATAACCGTATTCGATCGTCATTTCTGGCTCGCTAACTGTTTCGAATTTCTTTGAAATCTGATACGCCTGGTCATTGGCATGTTCGTCGGTTGCCATTGTAGAACTAGATGATTGCGAAGAATTAGAAGAATTGATATTCGATGAATCTTTTTTGTTTCCCCCTGTTGCACCTGCGGCAACACTAAAAACAACAATGATTGCAAGGATTATGAGAATAACCTTGCCAATACCTCCTTTTAGTTTTGCTCCGCATTTGGGGCATGTTTTAGCTGATTTGCTTACTTCGGTACCGCAGTCTTTGCATGTTTTCATAATGGTCTCCTTCTGTAAAAGCAATAGTCTCAATTTTGAGAGAGAGAGAGAGAGGAATGTCAACTCCTTGCTTTCAAAATGATGTGATTTTGCTAATGGCGCGTAAGTTTGTTGCGGTTGCCGAAATAAAAAGCGATTCTTTTGATGCGCTTAAACCGTTTCGGCTTCTTTTTCGTAAAGGCCGTCATGGCTCGACTCGTTCGCCCTTGTCAAGGAAAGTTCAGATTCCCTGTTCCATCGATGAATTGAGTAAGGTGCCTCTTGAAGCAAGTCGTTGTGTATGCAATAATAAGAACATATGTTCGAGTATAAGTACATAGCAATTGACTTGAAGTCCTTCTATGCATCGGTTGAATGCGCAGATAGAGGTCTTAATCCGCTCACGGCTAATTTAGTGGTTGCGGATGCGCGGCGTACGGAAAAGACCATCTGCCTGGCTGTTTCGCCCTCGCTTAAAGCGTATGGCGTGGGCGGCCGCGCGCGACTTTTCGAGGCCGTGCGTCAGGTGCGCGAGGTAAACGCGGAGCGGCTTCAGGCTCTTCGCCGTGCACGTGCGGGGGCATCCCCAAACGCGCGCTCGGAGGCGCATTCGGACGCGTGGGCCGGTGGGCGGTCGGAGGTGCACACGAAAACATGCGCTGTGACCTTGGGTGGAAAGAACAATGCGTTATCTTTCGCACACGAGGGCGATTTCGATTCTGAAGGTTATGGCAATCAGAGCTTTCAGAACCCTCATCTTTTCGAGGACGACTGCACGGGACGCGACCTTGAGAAATATCGTGCGTTTGAGCAGTCGCTTTTCACGTCAGCTTCGTTCGACGATGCCGTGGTGCGGCAAAAACCCGAAGTCGAGCTGGACTTTCTTATCGCGCGCCCACGCATGGCGAAATACATCGAAGTCTCAACGAAAATATACCAAGTGTATCTGAAGTATTTCTCGCCCGAGGACATCCACGTGTATTCCATCGACGAAGTGTTCATTGATGCATCGAAATATGCAAACGTCCACAAGATGGATATCAAAACGCTCGCTTCTACGGTGGTTTCCGACGTTTTTCAGACAACGGGCATTACTGCAACGGCGGGAATCGGCACGAACTTGTTCCTTTCGAAAGTTGCCCTTGATGTTCTTGCTAAGCATGAAGAGCCTGATGAGAACGGTGTTCGTATTGCGATGCTTGACGAGCAGGCGTATAAAGAACGCATTTGGCCGCATCGTCCGCTCACGGATATTTGGCGCGTGGGCAGGGGATACGCGCGCAAGCTTGAAGCGAACGGCATGTTCACCATGGGCGATGTTGCGCGTTGCTCGCTGGGCGGGCGCGGCGATAAGCTCAACGAGGATTTGCTGTTCAAGCTGTTTGGGAAAAACGCCGAGCTTTTGATCGACCACGCGTGGGGCCACGAGCCGGTGACCATGCGCGAAATCAAAGAATACAAGCCGGCGGTCAATTGCAAGGCGTCGGGGCAAGTGCTCCAACATGCTTATAGCACGAAGGCTGCGCGCTTGGTGGTGCGGGAAATGGCCGATGCGCTTGCGTTTGACCTGTTGGCAGAGGGGTTGGTAACCGATAAGCTCACGCTGACGGTTGGCTACGATCGTTCGTGCTTGGAAGACGGGGCGCTTGCTGCGGCGTATGCGGGCCCCGTCACTTCCGATCGATACGGTCGGGAAGTGCCCCAGCATGCTCATGGAACGGTGAATTTGGAGGAATGCACGGCCTCGTCGCGCATCATCACGAAAGCGATTTTGGAGCTCTACGATCGCTTGGTGAATCCGAAGTTGCTGGTGCGCCGCATAAACTTGAGCGCCGAGCGCGTGGTGCCAAAAGAAATCGCCGAACAGGAGAAAAACCATGGTCAGATGTCGCTTTTCGACTGGGAAGAGGAAGCGGGAGCGTCATCTTCCAGCGCAGGCGTCGCAACTGCTGGCGCCGCGGGAACTCATCGCGGCACGGCGGGCGGGACGGCTGGTGCGCCCGTTGGAGCGGAATGCGGGGCAGGCGTTGCGGACGCTCGCCCTGCGAACCCTTCTCCTTCGGAAGCTGCTCTGCTTGAGAAAGAGCGCTTCTTGCACGATGCCGTGTTGGACGTGCGCAACAAATTCGGCAAGAACGCCGTGTTTCGAGCGGTAAGTTTGCAAGAAGGCGCCACGGCGCGTCAGCGAAACAACCAGATTGGAGGTCACAACGCATGAGTTCGCTTGGAAATGCGCTTTCGGTCGCAGCGGATGCGGAGCGTGGTTCTTCTGCTGATCGAGAAGCCCCCGACCCAACAAACATGAGCGCGTTCGGACTGCAGTGGACGCTTGTGGAAGAGGGCGTTGAGCGATCTGACACTTCTGCGGACACGCAATCCGCCGCGGCGCCCGCCAGCACCGCGCCCACCCGTGCCGCGCTCGCTTGCGGCGAAATGCCTGGCAAATACGACGACATCATCAATCTGTCACGTCCGAAATCGTTGCGCCCCGCCATGCCGCTGCGCGATAGGGCAGCGCAGTTCGCACCGTTTGCAGCATTAACAGGCTACGATGCTTCGGTGCAAAATGCTGCGCGCGCTATGGCGGCACGCGTAGAGGAAATCGACCGGGGAATCCCCATCGAGCTGGAAGAAATGGTGTTCCCCGCAGGCGACGATTTCGATGAATACGAGGCGTTTGACGACTTCGAGGACTTCAAAGACTGGTAGAACGTAATCCGCCACAGGTCTTGTTACAGGTCTTTGCGCTGGTAGATGCGCAGGCTTACGGCGCCGCTTGTTGCATAAGAGGCCAGCGCTACGGCAGCGCATATAATAACGAAAAGCTCAATGTTTTCGTCCATCCACTGGCCAGCAACTGCTAAGAAGTCAGATGGCACCAGGTAGTTGATGCAGCCGAAGACCGCGAAAGCGCAAACGAAAAACGCAATCATGGCATATCGCACGCCCGCCACATTGCCAAATTTGATCAGAAACGGCTGAACGAAAGCAACAATGATGAGCATTGCGGCAGTTGTTGTAACGCAAATGCCGGCGATTTCTATTGCTGGCAAGCATTCGAAATCGGCGCTCAAGCTGCCAGCCAAGACATTAGTGAGAGTGCCCAGGGCAATGCAGGCGACAATGGTTGCAATCGAGAGAAGAAGAAGCATGGTGTAGCGTCCGGCAATGATATCGCGGCGGGAAACCGGCAATGCGGCGCGGAATCGGCCCCAGCCGTTTGCCGCATCGGCAGATGCAAAGGTAAACAGGAAGAGCAGGGGCTCCATGGCGCACAATGCCGATAGCGGGGCCATCAATTTCGTGCTGAAGTAAAGCACAATATACACAACGGCAAAAGATATGATTGTTGCTGCGAAGGTGGTTCGTATGTAAGCAAATTCAGATTGCAATACGGCTTTCATCAGGTATTCCTTTCGAAGGAGAGGGTTAGTGCATGTCGGTTTAGCGGCGAAGGAAAGCGTTTGTTACGGTTGCTGCGGTCTGTCGGCGTTGTTCAATTGCTTGGGTGCCTTTCAGTGCGAATTGCAAGTATTCCTCGATAGTCGTGCGGTCGCAGGTAACATCGGGGAATGCCTGCGCGAAGGCGAAGCGATCGGGCACCAGAATGTCAACGCTGAAAGCGCGTTGCAATACGCGCGGCAGGGACACCCCGAAACATTCTGATGCGGACGTCTCGGCGGAGCTCCCGGCGCCTTTCCCTTCCGCTTCCATCTCAAGGTCGCTCAGAACGGCAAGGACCTCTTTTGCTTGTTCAGAAGTGCAGTGGGCCACGCCAACGGTATCGGTGATTTCTTCGCGCGGCAGGTTGAAGATGATGGCTCCGGCATTAATGCCCACCACGCGATCGGCAATATGCTCAAGATCGCTTGTGATGTGGCTGGAAAGCAGCACGCCGTGGGCGCCGTCGCTCGCGAAATCGCTCAAGCGATCAAGAATCTCATCGCGCGCAATAGGGTCGAGCCCCGCGGTAGCTTCGTCAAGAATCAGCAGGTCAGCGCCGTGGGAAAGCGCGCAGGCAAGTTGAAGCTTCATGCTCATGCCGCGCGAGAGGTTCTTCACCTTCGTTTTTGGCTTGACGTCGAAATCGCGTAAAAGACCGTTGAACGTGCCGGCATTCCACTGCGGGTAGGTGGGTGCAACGCAGGCCGCCGCTTGCTTTACGGTCAGCTCGGAAGGGAAGGGGCAGGTGTCGAACACCACGCCAATGCGTCCGCGCAGTTCGCGCTGCACGGTATCGGGTGCGTTTGCCCCGAAGGGTTGTCCGAACAGGCGGATTTCGCCGCTATCAAGGTGTAAAAGCCCCAGCAGTGCACGGATGACGGTCGTTTTGCCCGCGCCATTCGCGCCCACGAAGCCGATGATTTCGCCTGGCTGCATGCGAAGGTTAATGCCATTGAGCGCAAACGTATCGCTTAACGTTCGTTGTGCGCCGTTTATTTCGAAAAGATAAGATTGCGAAGTGTTCATAACTAACTCCAACGTCTCGTTAGGATCGTAATGTTCGATGCGTTTGAATGAGCTGCGATTATTCATTGCCTGCGCCTTCTGCTGTGGCTTCCTCTGCCATAACGTCAAGCATATCGTGCAGTTCATCGCGGGAAAGGCCCAGCTGAGCGGCTTCGGTAGCGGCCTTCGCAAGAAGCTGTTCGATGCGTCGTAGGCTTTCTTCGCGCAAAAGCTCGTGGTTTCCTGCCGACACAAAACATCCTTTTCCCTGTACGGTTTCAATGAATCCCAGCTGTTCAAGGTCGGAATAAGCGCGCTTTGTGGTGATAACGCTCACGCGCAGCCCGTTTGCAAGTGCGCGGATGGACGGCAATTTCTCGCCGCACGCAAGTTCTCCCGAGAGAATCTGCGTTTTGATCTGCCGCGCAATCTGCTCGTAAATAGGCAGGTCACTTGTGTTTGATAAGATGATGTCCACGTTTTCTCCTGTGAGTGCAGGCGGTCGCAGATGCACCTGCGACCTAGCATGCGCGAAGCGTCCTTGTTGCATACGTGTGTATAACCGGTAAGCACAGTATATATACACTATACACAGTTTGCAAGAAGAAAATCAAAATTTTGGCTCGGTGTTTATTTTTGGTACTAAACTGATTATGTTCTGGTCTTGTTATAAATAAGAAAATTGATACTATTCCTAATATCAGATTGAAGGATAATCAGAACCCTACAATCCCCGTAGGAATAGGAGAACTAACATGACTGAAATCGCAAATGAAACTGCTGCCGAAGCAAAAACGAACAGGAAGGCGCTGAATCGTCAGCTCGCCCAAATGCTCAAAGGCGGCGTAATCATGGACGTTACCACGCCTGAGCAGGCACGTATCGCCGAAGCTGCCGGCGCGTGCGCCGTTATGGCCCTGGAGCGTATTCCCGCCGACATTCGCGCCGCGGGTGGTGTATCGCGCATGAGCGACCCGAAGATGATCAAGGGCATTCAGCAGGCGGTGAGTATTCCCGTTATGGCTAAGGTGCGCATCGGTCACTTCGTGGAGGCTCAAATTCTGCAGGCCATTGAGATTGACTATATCGACGAGTCTGAGGTGCTGACGCCCGCCGATGACACGTACCACATTGATAAAAACGCGTTTGACGTGCCGTTTGTCTGCGGTGCGCGCAACCTGGGCGAGGCGCTGCGCCGCATTGCGGAAGGCGCAACCATGATTCGCACGAAGGGCGAGCCGGGCACGGGCGACGTTGTTCAGGCGGTGCGCCACATGCGCTTGATCAACCGCGAGATCGCACATGTGGTTAGCTTGCGCGAAGACGAGCTGTTCGACGAAGCGAAGAAGCTTGCCGTGCCGTTCGATCTTCTGCGCGAAGTGCATGATGCGGGTCGTCTTCCCGTTGTCAACTTTGCTGCAGGCGGTATTGCCACGCCGGCCGATGCTGCGCTGATGATGCAGCTGGGCGCGGAAGGCGTGTTCGTGGGCAGCGGCATTTTCAAGAGCGGCAACCCCGAAAAGCGCGCGCAGGCCATTGTGAAAGCCGTTGCGAACTACCAGGACGCGGCGCTTATCGCGGAGCTTTCTGAGGACTTGGGCGAAGCGATGGTCGGCATCAACGCCGATGAAATCCAGCTCATCATGGAAGAGCGTGGTCAGTAGTGAATGCGAAGGCGGATTCTGCTGCAAACGGACCACAGGGTGGCGTGGCAGGCAAGAAAGTGGGCGTCCTGGCTGTTCAGGGCGCCTTCGCTGAGCATGCTGCCATGCTTTCGCAGCTGGGCGCCCAGGTGGTGGAAATCAGGCAAGCGTCTGACTTGCAGAAAGACTTCGACCGCATTGTGCTTCCGGGCGGCGAAAGTACCGCGCAAGGAAAAGTGCTGCGTGACCTGGGGATGCTCGATGAGCTGCGCGCGCTTATCCAGCAAGGCATGCCAGTTCTTGCTACGTGCGCCGGCTTGATTTTGCTGGCACAGCGCATTGACCAGGAAAATGGTGATGGCTCCTCGGTTGACGAGCAGCACAACTCCACGTGGCTTGCAACGCTTCCCGTTACGGTGCGCCGCAACGCATACGGTCGCCAGCTGGGGAGTTTCCACGCGCATGGCGATTTCGCGGGTTTGGGGCAGGTTCCCATGACGTTTATCCGCGCACCGTTCGTGACGCAGGTCGATGAAGACGTGGAAGTGCTTTCGCGCGTAGACGGCAACGTTGTTGCAGTGCGTTACGGCAACCAGCTTGCGCTGTCGTTTCATCCGGAGCTCGACGATGACCTGCGCATTCATCGTCTTTTCTTGGAAGTGTAGGAAAGTCGGTTGCCGTGTCTGCGCGTAAGGTGCTGGCACGGTGGCCGCAGCGCAAAGGCTTTGGCGGCCTATTGCGACGCAATGCATCGCGGCTACCAATCGCGCAATCGCGCAATCGCGCGCTGCGATGCTAGTCTCTTCCTAAGAATGTTCTTACGGCAGGGTTGAAGTCGGCGGTGAAAAGCTCGCGTGAGCTGCACGTTGCCTGGAGCGATCCACTCAAGATAATGCCAACCCTATCGGCGAGCTGCATTGCCTCGTTGAAATCGTGGGTGACAAATACAATGGTGCAGTCAAACTGCTTGTGCACGTTCTTGAGCAGGGAATACATCTTCTGTTTTGTGGTGGGGTCAAGTGCAGAGAACGGCTCGTCAAGCAGAAGAATCTGCGGGCGCATGACCAGCGCGCGGGCAAGGGCGGTTCGCTGACCTTCGCCGCCGCTGATTACGCCGGGATAGCGGTGGGCAATGCGCTCGATGCCGAACAAAGCAAGCATCTCGTCAACGCGCTCGTTGATTTCCGCCTTGGGTGTCTTGGCCATTTTGAGCCCGTAGCCAATATTGTCGCGCACGGTCAAATGCGGGAAAAGAGCATGGTCCTGATAAACAATCCCCAGGTGACGCTGCTGAACGGGCAGCGTGCTCACATCTTTGCCATCAAGCAGGATAGCGCCGTCTTCCAAAGGGAAGGCACCCGCAATCGCTTCGAGCAAAACGGTTTTCCCCGCACCTGTTTCGCCCACAACGGCGAACACTTCCCGTGGAGCAATCGAGAGCTCGTTTATGGAAAGGAAAAACGCGCCGTGCCGCGATTTTGGTTGACGTTATGATCCTGCGGCATACATGCCGCAAATGAGCTGTTGTTTCAATTGGCCTTCCAGGGCATGCATTGCTCTATACTGAGCGACAAGATTATTTATGTGCGTTGAAGGTGAATGTGAGTACGCAAAACAAGAGAATCGGTTTTTCAAGACGACTCGGCGTTGTTATAGCGGCGGTGTTGGTTGTCCTGTGCCTTTCTGCGGCTGCGTTTGCGTTCTTTTTCGGGGGAGGGGGAAGCGCTCCTTCCGAAGGAAGCGCATCGGGCGCCGCTACGGAGTCTGTCGCAACGGCAGCGGACTCGACTTCTGGTCAAACAGTGCAACTATTAGGGGAAACGTACGAGAAAGGTGTGGAGCTTGCTGTCCGCTTCCTTGATGTTGGCCAAGGGGATGCAACGTTGTTGGAGTCGCGCGGCCACTGGCTTTTGATTGACGGCGGCGCCCCTTCGGCTTCGCGTAAGATTTACGCAACGCTTGATAAGCTTGGCGTCAATCATTTGGATGCCGTGATTGCCACGCATCCCGACGCCGACCACATTGGGGGTATTGCCGCCGCGCTGAACTACGCAACGTGCGATTCTTTGTACTGCTCGGTGGACCAAAGCGATTCGGAAACGTTTTCCAGCATGGTGAAATACAACGAGCGAAACGGCTCGGGCATTATTGTTCCGCAAAACGGCGATAGCTTTACTCTGGGCGATGCGACGGTTACGTTTTTGCGCACCCGAGAGACGTTTTCCGATAGCAACAATGGGTCGCTGGTGACGCGCATCGATTGCGGCGGCGCGTCGTTTCTGTTTCCCGGTGATGCGGAAAATGATGCTGAGCAGGCGCTTCTTTCAGAGGGTGCGAATGTTTCCGCTACGGTTCTGCATGTGGGGCATCATGGGTCGCTTACCTCAACATCGGCTGCTTTTCTAGCTGCCGTTGCGCCGTGGTATGCAGTGGTCAGTGTGGGCGCGAACGACTACGGGCACCCCTCCGAGCGTGTGATGGAGCGTATTCAAAACTTTGGCGCAGCGATTTACCGCACCGACCAAGTGGGCGATATCACGTTCGAGCTGCGCGATGGCTCGTTGTCTGTTGCCACGGCAAAGGTTACAACTGAAGCCCCTACGGCTCCGGGCAAATCATCGTCAGCATCGGGCACTGCGGGTTCTGCCACGGAAACGGGCTCATCGGCATCGGGCGCTGCAAGCGGCGGCGTTTCTGCCAGCGGAAACGTCTCCAACGGCGATTCGGACGATGTTTCCGGCAGCACCTCTGCCGCTCTGCAAGAATACGTCCTGAACACAAACACGATGAAATTCCATTATCCGAGTTGCAGTTCGGTCGAGAAAATGAAAGATAAGAACAAGCAAATCGTAGAGGCAACGCGTGACGAAGTCCACTCGTGGGGATACGACCCCTGCGGTATTTGCCGCCCGTGAGCGCGCCTTCCTGCGCAAATCGTCTTTTCATGATATTGGGGTCGTTGCAGCGTCAAATGCGAGAGCGCTGCGTTTTCTTTTGCTCCCATAGACCCTACTTGTTGGAAAAGCGGGGGCAAACTCGGGCAAATCGACGATATTCGGTGGTTTAAGGGGATCAAATTCGGGTGGTATTGGCGGTTGCGTCGTGTTCGAAAAAAATCCATCGGTAAAATACCAGGTCAGACAGATGCTCGTTTGAGATTCGCGAGAGCGGCTAATTATGAACCACCGATTATCGTCGATTCGCCTGAATTCAAGGTGGTTTTTCCAACAAGTGGGGTCGTTTTGGCCGCTTTGTAACTCAAAAAGGTCTTTTTCGCATTATACTGTGTAACGAATAAAAAGAACGGTGTTTTGGCTCTAACTCAACGGGCGGCAGCGCGCAATGCGTGTGCGGGGAAGCGTTCAGCTGCAACAGCAAAGCGCACGTCCGAATGTTGCGGGCGCCGACTATCCGTTGCGAATCGTCGAAAGGGGCTTTTTCATGCGTGACCATTCCAAGCACATCGAGCTTTCGCGCCAACAGGCGGTGGAAGGAATTTTGGGGCTGTGCGATTTCGGAGCTATCGAAGACCGCGTGGAACTGGTGAGCCTTGCCGAGGCGCAGGGGCGCGTGTTGGCGCGCGACGTGCTGGCGCAAACGGAAACACCGAACGTGCTCACGTGCTGCATGGATTCCATTGCGGTCCGTTGGGAGGATTTCGAGAACGGCGATCCCGATACCAGCACGTGGGTTCGCGGTGTGAACTGGCAATTTGCGAACACAGGCATTGCCATGCCGGCAGGTTTCGATACCGCCATCGTCATCGAGCACGTTGCAGTGTCAGAAGACCAGCAGCGGGTATCAATCGATGCAGCGCCGTCGAAGCGATTTGCGGGAACGCGCCCCGCGGGTAGCACGCAGAAAGTAGGCGACGTTCTGGCGGCGGCGGGTACCGTGGTCACCCCCGACGTTATGGCGCAGATTGCGGGTGGTAATGTGACCAGCGTCCCGGTGGTCCGCAAGCCTCGCGTTGCGTTCATCCCCACGGGCAACGAGCTTATCGCGCCAGGTGGCATTGTTCCTGCAGGTCGCAATCTTGAGACGAACAGTATTCTTGCGCGTGGCAAGATTAAGCAGTGGGGCGGCCAGCCGATGATCTTCGATATTGTGCCCGACATTCCCGAGCGCATTGAAGCAGCTGTTTTGGATGCGTGCGCTTTGGCGGACATCGTGGTGCTCAATGCCGGTTCTTCCAAAGGATCCGATGACTGGTCGTGTGAGCAGCTAGAAGCGTTAGGTCAGGTCGTGTGCCATGAAACGAATCATGGTCCGGGTCACCACAGCAGCTACGCGTATGTGAACGGCACGCCGGTCGTGGGCATTTCCGGCCCCAGCGGCGGCGCCAGCTTCACCATGAACTTCTACTTGCGTCCACTCATGCGCACGTGGCTGGGCTTGCCCGCCGAGCCAGCCCGCATTATCGCGCGCCTGACGGAAGCGTTTCCTGGGAAGGGCCCGAAAAACGACGCCGTGAAGTCGCTGGCAGATGAAACAGCGGCAGAGGCGGCGGCCGCCGAAGCGCATAAGCGCGAGAAAGCGCAGACGCTGCGCGCCGATGGGGAAGTGCGCCCCAGTGTGGTGAATCCGGGCGCAACATTCTACGGCATCAAGTTCGTCATGCTCTCGCAAGGTGCCGATGGCATGCTGCAGGCCACGCCGGTTGCGGGTCATGCGGGAAGTCGCGAGACATGGCATGCGAACGCGTATTACATGATGCCCAGCGGACCAGGCATCAAGCCCCCTGCAGCGGGCGATCTTATTGAGGTTGAACTGCGCTAATCTTCCTTCGTTCATTGCCGGTCAATACAGCGAGCCGCAATGTGCGTACTGGTAAGGCGATAGTGTCTTCATGCGGCGGTGCCCCTTATGGGGACGTCGCCGTAGTTTATAGATGCTCAGTCAGAAGCTTCTGCATAGCTGGATCCGCCAGATTGCTTGGGCGTCCTTTCCCGTTTTGGCGCTGAAGGGAAGTGGCTATCCCCAAATGATTTTAAGTGTCTGAATACGTTGCTCAATGCCATGTTCGAGGTATTCTGTACGCCATTGGCTGATGTTTCCATTCTCCAGTATCTCGATTGCTTCTTGAGGGAAACCGTCGAGCAAATCAAGATCAAACCATGCGTTTTCCAAGCTAAGCAATAGCTGGCGTGTGGGATTGGGATCAAAAGGGCGGCTCATGAATGAGTAGTCTTCCTTTGCAACCATTGATTCGCTCTTGTCAAACCAAAGGCTGTTGCCGTTGTCGAACAAGGGAGCCATGCGCCATGTAAGCGTTTCTACATTGCGGATAAAGCCAAAGTTGCGCAAATGGCGATCGCTGTTTGCCAAGATGTTATCGCACACAATCATTTTCGATAGGTTTAGCTCTACCTCGTGACGAGGGATTCCTAGGTTACAAGCTTTGCGGACGATTGCTTGATAGATTGTTTCGTTGTGTTTCGTTGTTTCCGTTTCATGTACCAGACTTGCGGGAACATATTCCTCGTCATCGCGAAGGAAGCAAGTGCAGACGCTTACAACGCCCAGGCCGTCGATGTTGCGCACTTCGTATGGTACGTAATCGCGCGTATCCAGTATGCGTCGATAAAGGGCGGTTGCTACCGCTTCGTTATAAACCTGCTGGTCAGTCCAAGGATTGTGACCTTTTAACAGAATGCGGTCAGAACCCTCGTGAACCCATTTTTTAGGAAGCACGCCTTCAGATGTGTTATCGGGGGAGGAAAGGCCTACTTCGTCGAGCCAATTATCCCAGGCGCCGTTTGCGTTACCGAAGGAGTTGTGAAAGTAGTTGAGCTCATCCCATGCAAGATTTTCGCCTTCTGGTTGTATCCAATATTGATCAGAAAGCGAAAATCCCAGATTGCGGAAAGGGATAAGGCTTGCATCCGCTACGCCAAGCGCCGCAAGCTTGTTATCCATTCCTGTGCGACCTTCAGGTATGCAGCGATGCTTCCACCAGTTTTTCAGACCGAGCGCATTTCCTTTCCCACTGCGTGTTACGGTACCTAAAGGAGCTCGTGTTGAGTCAAGCACTTCACGCGGTAGAAAAGAGCAATCTGTTTCATCAAAGGAGAATTCCATCACCGGATATTCGCGGTTCATAAGCAGATATGTTGTGCCCTTCCGCTTGCGTCCGGCTTTTGGTGTATTTTTTTGGGCCACCAGCAGCGACTCGTCGTCAACAAGCCAATGGTTATTTGTTTTTTGCGCGACCAGTGCTCCTTTGGCAATGCGTTTGTGCACGGCTTGCGGCGTTATACCAAGCTGCTGAGCTGCGTCTTTTATGCTGGTGTTGTATGTCATGGCTTTTTCTCCTTTCTTCACCTGATTGTATAAAAAAATAGTTTAAAAAGAAAGAAAAATGGTTTAAAAACAACTGAAAATGGTTGAGTTTCAGCTGTGCTGCCAGCGCATCTACCGCGCCATTCGTTTGCCCGATGCGCCGCAACCCTTCGTAACAGCACGGTAACCGTATATTAACGCCGCTTAGCATTCAATTTCCCAGGTAGAAACGTTTTGGAAAAAATGCGCCCGTACCATTCCTCTTGTAATGTTCAACGCGAAAGCGTTCGGGCTAAAAAGGCTCGTTCCAAGCGCAGGTAAAGCTCCGGCGAATCTTGCGTGCCCCTCCGCGGCGATCCCGCGGGACGAACCTTTCTAGCCATACGCTTTCCCATCGAAAGAAAGGGGAATGTCATGGAGGATTTTCTAACATCGTTCTTCATTGCTCCATTCACCGGGTTGGCTGAAGGGCTTTCAGGAGCCTCAAGTGTGCTTGACGTCATCAACGCCGTTGATGGCTTCGTGTGGGGCCCCATCATGATTTTGCTTTTGCTGTTCACGCACATTTTCATGACGGTACGCACCGGTTTCATCCAGCGAAAGCTGGCAACGGGCATCAAGCTGTCCGTCACGAAAGACGACCCTTCCAACGCCGAGGGCGACATTACCCAATTCGGTGCTTTGACCACAGCGCTTGCCGCAACCATTGGTACCGGCAACATCGTGGGTGTTGGCACGGGTCTTTTGTTCGGCGGCCCTGGCGCAATCTTTTGGATGTGGATCACGGGCATTTTGGGCATTGCCACTAAGTACGCCGAAACGCTTATTGGCGTGAAGTACCGCGTTAAGGATCACTCGGGCAAGATGCTGGGCGGCGCAATGTATGCTTTGGAGCGCGGCTTCAAAAATAAGAAGGCAGGCCGCATTCTGGCTATTCTGTTTGCCCTGTTCGCATCGCTGGCTGCGTTTGGTATTGGCGCTTCCACCCAGTCAAACTCCCTGGCTGATGCTCTGTACAATACGTCCCTGATCGATGGCAAGGCTATTCCTCAGTGGCTCGTGGGCATTGTGGTTGTTGTTCTTGTTGCAATTGTTATCCTGGGTGGCATCAAGTCCATTTCCACGGTTTGCGAAAAGCTTGTTCCTGTTATGGCGGTCTTCTACGTGGTGTGCTGCCTGGTCATCATCGGTCTGAACGGTGAGTATCTGGGCGAAGCGATCCGCCAGATTCTGGTAGGCGCGTTCACTCCGGCAGGTGCTGCTGGCGGCGCCGTTGGATCAACCGTTACGCTGGCATTGCAGTTCGGTTTTAAGCGTGGCATCTTCTCCAACGAAAGCGGCATGGGTTCTGCTCCTCTGGTTGCCGCATCGGCTACCACCCGCAACCCTGCACGTCAGGCGCTTGTTTCTATGACGGGTACGTTCTGGGACACCGTTGTTGTTTGCCTGATCACCGGCCTTATGCTCATGACCACGCTGCTTGCGAACCCTGAGCTCTCTGCGGCTGTTGCGAATGGCACCATTTCTTCCGGCGCTGGTCTTGCCACCGCGGCTTTCGAGAAGATTCCCGTATTCGGTCCGCTGGTTTTGCTTGTTGGCCTGCTTACGTTCACGTACTCCACCATGCTGGGCTGGAGCCAGTACGGCAACCGTGCTATCAGCTATCTTTTCGGCAAGAAAGCAAAGACCCCGTATTACATCGCGTTCTTGCTGTTCGTGTTCTGGGGCTGCATAATGGTTGGCGATGCTGCCGGCAGCGCAGTTGTTTCGAACCTGAGCTCCACGGTGTGGAATTTCGCCGATGTGATGAACGCCCTGATGGCAATTCCTAACTGCATTGCAATTTTGGGTTTGTCCGCAGTTATCGCCCGCGACACGAAGCATTACGTGTATGATAACAACCTGGACGAAGTAGACACGACTGAGATTCCTCAGTTCGATGAGAAGTAAGAAACGTGCTTAGCGTCTCTGAGCAAGGGTCGGGAGCGTGCAATCCGCTCCTGCCCTCTTGCGCGGGGGGTTGCCGACCTGCCGCTTTACTCAGACCGGCGTAGCGGCAATTGAGTGTATGACCATGCTTTCTCCAACGAAGGCATGCAGAAAGGAAGCGTTTTACCATGGAGAATCTGGGCTACTACAACGGAACGTACGGCCTGCTTGAAGAAATGAGCATCCCCATGAACGATCGCGTTCACTGGTTTGGCGATGGCGTGTACGATGCCGGTCCTGCCCGCAATTACAAGATTTTCGCCATGGAGGAACATCTGGATCGTTTCTTCAATAGCGCGCGACTGACCGATATTCAGATTCCTGTGTCGCGTGACGAGCTGCGCGATTTGCTGAATGATTTGGTGAAGAAAGTGGATTCTCCCGAGCATTTCGTATATTACCAGGTCACGCGTGGCGGCATGGCGCCCCGCTCTCACGATTACGAGGAAAACGTGCCGGGTAACTTGTGGGTTATGATTAAGCCTCAGGTTATGCCCGATGGCACTGAGCGCATCAAGCTGCGCAGCGAACAAGACACGCGCTTCTTCCACTGCAACGTTAAAACACTGAATCTGCTGCCTGCCGTTATGAGCTCGCAAGCGGCTAAGCGCGAAGGCGTGGCGGAAACGGTGTTCTACCGCAAAGAGATGGGCAACCGCGTTACGGAATGCGCCCACAGCAACGTTTCCATCATTTTGAACAACGAGCTGTGGACGGCACCCACCGACAACTTGATTTTGCCGGGCATCGCGCGAAAGCACCTGATCAAAGCGGCAAACAAGCTGGGCATTCCCGTTCACGAAGAGCCGTATGACTTGGACACGCTGCGCGGTGCGCAAGAGATTATCGTGACCAGCTCCTCGAATCTGTGCCGGTTCGCAAAAGAATTCGAGGGCAAGCCGTTCGGCGGCGGCGCCCCTGAAATCGCCGAAGCGCTGCGCGTAGAGGTGCACCGCGAATTCGCCGAGGCAACGGCGCTTTAGGGCTGTTCCAGCTGAAGGTTCAGTGAGCTAAGGGCATAACAATCTAAAGCGTGCGCTTTTCGTTTTCTCTTGACACAACAAAACAAGCGAGGAAAAAATGGAATCGATCGAAGAGATCGTCCTGCGGTATTCTGCGCGCGGAATGACGCATTTGACTTCACAGCTGCCTCTTGATTTTTGCATGAATGCCGCCCGCGAGATCTTGTCGTGGGCACGCGGCAGCGTGCTTTTACTGACGGGTTTCGATGTGGGTGGCGCTCCGGAAACCGATGGTCCTACGGGCACGTATGTTATGGCGCGCGCCCTTGCCGATCTGGGCTATACGCCGATTGTGGTCTCCGAGCCTGCGACCTGCGCTTTCTTTTCCGCAATGGGGATTGAGACGCAAGAAGTGTTGCCTGGTGACGCGCCGAGCTATTTTGATGAGTTGCTTGATGTTCTGGCGCCTGTGGGCATTATCTCCATTGAGCGCTGTGGTCGAAATGGCCACGGGAAGTATTGCAACATGCGTGGCAAGGATATATCTGCGCGCACATCGCCGCTGGATGAGCTTGTTCTACGTGCCACACGCACAGCTATTCCTACTGTTGGTGTGGGCGATGGCGGCAACGAGATAGGCATGGGGAACGTCTCTCAGCTTATCTCGGAAAAACTGGCACTTGATCCTTGCTCGGTAACGGTTGACTGCCTGGTGGTTGCCACGGTTTCCAACTGGGGAGCGTACGGCATTGTGCAGGCAATGGGGAAGTGCGCGGGAAAACCGCTTCTTCCTGCGTTTGACCAGGTAAAACGGTTCTATCAGTTCATTGTCGATCGCGGTAGCGTTGATGGCACCACGGGAAAGCGCCAAGTAACGGTCGATGGCTTCTCCATGGATGTTGAGCGCAGCATCGTGGAGGCGCTGCATCGCGTATAGTGTGCCCGGTGCGTGCCTGGCGTGCCTTCCTCGGCGCTTTCTCTTGAAAGCTTTCCCTAAAAAATCCCCCGATCATGGTTCTTTGCAGCCTTGACCGGGGGATTTGCGTTTTAGGGGGGCACTTTTTCGGTTTAGGGGCGCCTCGGCTCAGTCCATGCGCGGCTTACGCGCGCCCCATCCGCACAGAGCGGCATGCTGAATGGCGAAGGCGTCTTCAGCGTAGACCTGGCCATCGGGTGCGCCGCTTGCTCCCGTAACATCGGCGCGCTCGAATAGCTGGTCATAATCAGTGTGATCCTTGTAGAAATCAGTTGTGGCAATGTCGTAGGCGATTTGAGCGTCCACAATGTTCACCACGCCGTTTCCGCTTACGTCGCCACGTTCATAGACAACGGTTGCGGACAGGTTCAGCCGTTCGCTGTAGCTATCGTAAGACATGCCTTCCTTATAGGCGGTAATGCGGAATTTCGTATCTTTCGTTACCGTTATGGGCCCAGTGTATTCAATGCGCGTGCCTTCGGGCTTGCAGGGGCAGGTATTGTCGGTGGTGTAGTAGATGGTTGCGCCTTCGGTTGCACACGTAATCTCAAGCGTGGATCCGCAGGCAACCGTTACGTCGTTCTCTTTCGGCGAGAGTGCGCCGAATTCTTGCCCGTCGATTACCGCCACGGGGCGTGCCGGCTGCGCTGCATCCGATGTCACGCGTACAGGGAGCTCCTTTGCGAGTGTGGTGCCGGGAATGGAAAGCGTAAGCGTGGTAAGGCCTGGTAGTTTACCCGAAAGTCCGAATGTCGCTTTTCCTTCCTCGTCGGTTGTCAAGGCGATGGACGCCTCTCCCTCCACGCCCTCCGTGTTGCTTGAACTACGCGTAAATGCTGCGATGTCAATCGATCCCATGCTTGCCACGACCATTTGATTTGCGGCGGGGGTGCCATCGGAAAAACGGGTGTAGACCACCACGGTTGTATCTTGTGCGCCGTTTTCCTGCACGACCACGGCGTTCTCGTAATTCGTCACTAACGTGGCAGGACGCTTATATACAATCGCCTGCGTTGTCCACGTGTCGCTTCCGTTGGTTCTCAGCGCGCGGTCCACGTAGTTTTGCGCTCCTTGCAGGGCAAACGTTATCATGCTGTGCTCTTCCAGTTGCGTCGCGGGATACACGCGAAGCACGCGCGATAGCGCCCCGTAGCCATCTGCTTCGGAAGCTTGCTGGACATCCACCCATTCAACGCGCGCCGCGGCTGCGTCGTCGATGGTTGCCGCAACATCAGGATTCGCTTTCATGTACTGGTCAAACGTGATCTCAATATATTCGGGATCGGCCCAGAAGTATGTTACGGTGGGGTCTTCAGTGGACTTCAGGCTTATCTTGAGCCCCGATTGAATGGGAAGTACCGGAAGCCACGCGGTGGATGCTTGCTCGTAGCCCTCTTTTTCCACGCGCACTTGGTATTGGCCGGTGGGGGTGTCCCACGCAAACGCGCCATCGGCACCCGTTATCTGCGGGTTTACCTGCTCATAGGCCGCGGCGTTCCATAACGTGCCCTGTTCATCGTCCGGAGCATTTTTGCCGCGCGTCCAGACGCTTGCCGTGGCTCCCTGAACGGGGTTTGTCTCCAGCGCCTCGTATATCGTGCCCGATGGGTCAACGATAATCGATGCGTCCATGCTGTGCTTGCCGTTCTTTCCGGTTCGGTTGCTTCCCGAGCTGCCGCTGCTTCCCGTTGCGGAGCTCTCTTCGTCTTCCTTGTCCTTTGCGGTCTCCTTGCAAACGCTCTTGCGGTACTCCGTGGCTTCCAGGTACTTGTTGTTTGCAACGTCGATCCACGGCGCGCGGTAAAGGTGCGTTGCATTGGAGCTCACGTCAACGGCCAGACCGGCTTTTCCTACCACGTTGCCCGCTACCTGGCCAAATTTCTGCACTCCAGCAGAAGAGGGGTCGCACGTGCCCATGGACAGAATCGATGCTGCCGCACTCACATGAAGGTTGATAATGCTCCATTGGGCATCGGCGTAGCAATGAGCTTCTTCGACCTGCAGGATTTCCTTGAGCTCTTCGGCGGCGTCGCGCTCTGCGTAAAGGGCATCCAGGCAGCGCTTGCATTCGCTTTCGCAAGGGTTCTTTTGCTTCCAGAAAAGAATCCATCGGTTGATGTCCTCGATGTCAGCGTCAAGAAGCCCCAGCGTGTCGGAAATGTTGAACCAGGAGTTGCATGCGTTGTAGGTGCCGTAAGCATTGGCCGCGGTACCTAGAATGGGTATCCAGGTGGCAAGGTCATTGAGGTTTTTCGAGACCCAGTTGCTCTTAGCGCTTGTTTTTACTGCTTGCTCTTGGCTTGATGCGACTGCTTGGGCGGCATCGGTTGTTTTCTTCAAGTTCGCTTTGAACTTCAAGGGGTCCTTTGCCAAGCTTACTTTTTTGGAGGCACTCGCCACGTTCGAAGCTGCGGTGCCTGCAGCGGTTTGCGTTGTTGCGGAAAGGGATGTGGATACAACAGCCTCTTCGCTTTCTGCCAACGAGTCCAGGATCATTCCTGCTGCGGTGAAGCGTGCCCATTCGTAGGTATCCTTCATCGCGCCCAGCGAGTATTGCCATTTATCCAGGAAGTTGGGGGTGTATGAGGTAATGCGCGGTTCCTGATCTTGCGCTGCGGCGGGCGGCTGCTCGGTTACCACGGCAGTGTAACCGTAGTACTTGCCGTCGGCTTTTTGCTTGTCGCTTACGTACAGGTCAACGGTGAAATTGCCGTTGGTTGTGGTAAGCTCTGCATCTCCTGCGGGAATGCTAGGCTTCTGCTTAACGGCAAGCTTGCCTTTTTCTTCGAGATTCTTGTCAAGCAGGGCAGAAGGCGTCCCGGCGGCGCTGGGCGACCCCACATCAAGCATGCTGCCTGTCTTTTCAGCTGCGTTTTTCGTGGCGCGCGCTGCTCTTTGACTTGCAGCATTGTTTGCGCTTACGGCTGTCTCCACAGCATCGAAGAAGTCCTTCGCGTTCTTTGCGGCTTGTGTGTCATCGCCGTACCAATCTGTGATTTCGTCTACCGAAGGGGCAGTGTAGGGCACGGGTTCGGGGTAGGTGCCCGCAAACAGTTCAGCTTCCACGGTGCGCATCCAGGCATCGATGTCAATGTCTTCGAACATGCGTGCGGGGTCGCTGAAATCGGGCATGAGCGCTTCGATTTCCGCAATGGCGTCATCCAGCGCGGCTTGATCTTCTTCAGAGAGCTCCTCGTTGTCTTTTTCCGCCTTGAGCGTGTCGGCAAGTCCTTCAAGCACGTCTTTCGTGTCGGAGCAAATCTGCTGTGCGTCGTCGCTAATCATGTTGTCAACGGTATCGTTTGACCACAGCAGTTCCTGAAGCCACGCATAATTCTTGGTGGCTTCCTCTTGCGCGCGCTGGGCCAGGCG
>CAKTVK010000019.1 GCA_934623455.1 uncultured Eggerthellaceae bacterium
CACGTAATCCATCAGGTTCTCGTCGATCTTAGCATCTGCCGGCATGTGTTCGGAGTCAAAACCAACGGTGTACTTATTAAGGAAGTCCCAGTCAACAACGCCGCCTTCTTCTTTATCAAGACGAAGCATCTCGTAGGCAACGCCTAACATGAAAGGCATATCGGTGCCGCCGCGAACGGGAATCCACTCTGCATCAAGCAGCTGAGCGGTAGCGTTGTACAGCGGGTCAACAACAATGAACTTAACGCCATGCTCTTTTACATGCTGGAAGAAATACGTGGGCAAGCCTGCTGCCGACCATGCAGGATTAGCGGAATACAGCACGATGGTATCCGCGTTAAGCATGTCGTAGCGGTCATTCGCCATGCCAAGATTGAGCCACGGCAAGCCACAAGGCTGCAGGTCAAAGCAATAGGATCCATGAGAACCGGTGTCCCAGTTGGAAGAAGCGCCGCCAAATGCCTTCAAGGCGTTGGTCGGTTTCTTATCGTAGAACGCCTGGCAGCCGTACTGCTCCTTCACGCGCTTCATCTCTTGAGCCATGAGGCTGATTGCCTCATCCCAAGAAATGCGCTCCCATTCGTCTTTGCCACGAAGCTCGCCATGGGAGTTTTCTCCGCCACCGGGCTGCCAGTGCTTGCGCTTCATGGGGTAGCGCAAGCGGTCAACGCCAAAGCACTGCTGCTGCTGGGCGCGACCGCGAACGCACCCGCGCTGCTGCGGATAATCGAAAGAATCTTCGTGGGTGTCATCGGTCTTCTGCCTGATAACAACGCCATCTTTTACCATGACCTTGTTCAAACAGCGACCACCGCACTGATGCCAGCACGCTGCGGGAACCCACGTGCCGCCCGTTGCCGGATCGGTTGGCAGCAGATGCTTTCCGGTAGCATCAAGGCTGGTATCCGAGGAACAACCCACGGTTCCAAGCATCGCCGCGCTTGCAGCGATTGCGGTCGCCGCGCCAATAAAGCCGCGACGGGAAATGTTATCGTTGATTGCCATTAATATCCCCCCTCGTTCCTACAAGACCGTAGCGACTGCGTAGAACGCATAGCGCGAAATCGCGACGCCAACAATCAAAACGATGCAAATCGCCAAGGCATAAGCCTTCTTGTTTTCTTTCTTCGCAGAAAGGGCCGCAAGGATGGCACCCAGAACGGGCGCCACGACAAATGCAACAATATGGAGCATCGAATCTGCGCCAACGCCCATGAACGCGACAATTTCAAGGCATAACCCGATGGCTAGCAGAGCTGCAAAAACATAGAACGCACGAAGGATGGTCTTCTCGCCAAAATCCACAACACCCAAAGCCATGCACAGGCCGAAACCCATAGCCAAGTCGCCAGCCACAAACGAAATCACCGTTGCCGGCGCGTTGCACCAAGCTTCAATGCCGTAAACGCCGGTGTACGCCAAGCCCATAGCAAACATGCAGATGACACCAACAAAAGCAGCGATAACACGAAGCGCATACGGGCTATCTTTCTTGACCAGCGTAACGATTAGATCGACGATTGCAAGAACCAGGAAAACGATTGCAATCAAGACTTCCATCACCATGCCAGATCCCATGTTGATGGTACCCGCGAATACAGCATCAAATGCACGCGGAATGCTTTGGATGTGCGTGGTAGCAGCGATAATTCCCACCACGAAGAGAACAACAACTACAGCGGGGATAAGCCAAGGCTTTTCGCCCGAACGCTTACGCAAGAAGCACGTCTCGCATACGCAAGCGCCAACGGCTATGCCCCCTAAAAGCGTAAACAAATACAGGGATACAAGTTCCATCTCCTCTGACCTCCTGTTCCTGAGACCGCTAGGCGGTCTCCCCCAACTCGCACGCTATCCCTCGTAGCCGCGCGATTCACCAGGCCCGCAGCGTCTTGACGCGGGTCCAACTGCACCAGGCAGTTTGCTGGCTCGGAACTTGGCCAAATCCCATTACACCAAAATGTACTGCATTGTCGTGCGACAGTCAATACTGTCGCACGACAAAATGAAAATGAAAGAATGGGTTCCATGTACAATACCGCAGGTTATCACTATGATTTCAAGCATTGCAACCGTTGTCGAAAACAACAGTTAGCGTACTAGAAACAGCAAAATACTTCAATCGACCTTTCAAGAGCTCACAGTCGATACATTTTGTCTATTTTGCTAGACAAAGTAAAGTTATCAAAGATTACTAAAAGATATCGTTCGGCAGCAACAACCCCGCTTTTGATTCGTTTTGCAACCAACAAGGCCGACGATTCAGTAAACCTGAGTCGCCGGCCTTCGTTTTATTCGCAATCCAACAGCAGTTCGGTATAAAATCGTTCACAGTTATCGAAAAATCGACGTTTAGGACGATAAACCCCCGAAAACCAAGAACTGTGAACGATTTTTATAATGACAAAGCTTATATGCGTCCCTGCAGCGGAGCGCCAAGCCAACGCCCTCAAGCACGCACCTATTAACATCCTTACGCAGGGGCACGTCCCTTACCGTAAATAATGCGTAAAACACAACGTTTCTATAGGCTATCTGCGGCTTTTTCGCTATAGTTAACCTGACTTGTTGTCTCTTAAAGAAGGTTTGAATTATGTCGCTCATCGTAGCAAAGTTCGGCGGGACCTCGGTAGCATCGCCCGAACGCATCAAAAAAGTTGCTGCGCGACTTATCGCCAAAAAACAGGCTGGCCACAGTGTGGTCGCCGTTGTTTCCGCCATGGGAAAAACCACCGATGAACTGGTGAGTTTGGCAAGCGCGCTTAACGGCAACCCGCCCGCACGCGAAATGGACCGCCTGCTTTCCACGGGCGAGCAGGTCAGCATGGCGCTGTTGGCCATGGCGCTTGAAGCACGCGGTTACCGCGCCATGAGCTTCACGGGTCGTCAGGCCGGCATTGAGACTGACACCTCACACCTGAAATCCAAGATCACCGGCATCGATGCCAAGCGCATCATGGATGCTGTGGACGCGGGCATCATCCCCGTCATCGCAGGCTTCCAAGGCATCGATGGCAACGGCGACATTACCACGCTGGGCCGCGGCGGCTCCGACACCACCGCAGTTGCCGTTGCGTGGGGCATTGGCGCCGACGTATGCGAAATCTACTCCGACGTGGATGGCGTATACACCGCCGACCCGCGCGTATGTCCGCGCGCCCGCAAGCTGGACAAGATTTCCTACGACGATATGCTGGAGCTTTCAACGGCTGGATCAGGCGTTTTGCAAAGCCGCGCCGTAGAGCTTGCCAGCAAATTCCACGTGGTTATCCATTCGCGCTCGGCTTTCTCCGACGCCGAGGGCACCTATGTTATGGAAGGAACGGAAGATATGGAAGAAGCCGTTGTTACCGGCATTGCCCATGACACCTCTGAAGTCAAAGTTACCCTGCGCGGCGTGCCCGACATGTCCGGTGTTGCCGCCAAGGTGTTCTCGCGCCTTGCCGCCGCGAACGTTTCCGTTGACATGATCATCCAAAACGTCTCGGAAGATGGCGTGACCGACATCAGCTTCACCTGCCCGAAAAGCGACTTGCCGCGAGCGTCGGAAACCATCACCAGCATCTTGCCGGAAATCAACGCCCGCGAATTCGTGGTGGACGAAGACATTGCCAAGGTAAGCGTGGTTGGCACGGGCATGAAATCCTCCCCCGGCGTTGCTGCGAAAATGTTCAGCACGCTTGGCGAAAACGAGATCAACATCCTGGCCATTTCCACGTCGCCCATCCGTCTTTCCGTGGTGGTGCGCTCGTCGCAAGCCGTGGCGGCAGTGCAATGCTTGCATACCGCGTTCAACATGGACTCCGACAGCGTGTTTGTGGAAACACAGCTTTCCGCGGAAGAAATTGCGGCGAAAATGGCGAAGGGCCGCTAGGCACGAAACGAACGCATTCGTCAACGATGTAATTGGAGGAACATCATGGCTTGGAATAAAAAGATGCCCGCTTATCCCGTTGTGGCTGTTGCAGGAGCCACCGGTGCCGTGGGCCGCGAGATGTTGAAATGCCTGGAGGCGCTGAACTTCCCCGCTTCCGAAGTTCGCGCGCTGGCTTCGGCGCGCTCGGCAGGCGAAAAGCTTCCCTTCGCTGGCTGCGGTAAAGTGCCCGCTGGTGAGCTGACCGTGCAGGAAATGACCGAAGAAAGCTTCCAGGGTGTTGACATTGCCCTGTTCAGCGCAGGTGCAAGTGTTTCCAAGAAGTTCCGCAAGGCTGTAGTAGATGCCGGAGCCGTGATGATTGACAACTCCAGCGCCTTCCGCGTTGACCCCGATGTGCCGCTGGTTGTGCCCGAAGTGAACGCGCACGATATTGCGTGGCACAGCGGCGTTATTGCCAACCCCAACTGCACCACCATCCAGATGCTTGTTGCTTTGAACCCGCTGCGCAAGCTGGGCCACATCGACCGCATTGTGGTAAGCAGCTACCAATCCGCTTCGGGCGCGGGCGCTAAGGGCATGGCCGAGCTCGAAGACCAAACGGCAAAATACCTGGCTGGCGAGCCGTTTGAGCCGTCTGCCTTCGCACACCAAATTGCGTTCAACTGCATTCCGCACATCGATGTGTTCGTAGACGGCGATTACCTGAACGACATCCCCGAAGGCTACACTAAAGAAGAGTGGAAGATGGTCGTTGAGACGAAGAAGATTTTCAACGACGACACCATTGAAGTGGCGCCCACGTGCGTACGCGTACCCGTTCTGCGTTGCCATTCCGAAAGCCTGAACGTGGAGTTTGCGCATCCTGTAAGGATCGAGGCCGTAAAGGAAGCGCTGGCCAACGCCGAGCACGTGGTGCTTGAAGATGACCCCGCGAACAACGTGTACCCCATGCCCGCAATGCATCGCGGTTCGTTTGACACGTTTGTCGGACGCGTGCGTCGCGATAGCACCGTGCCCGAAGATCGCGGCATTGCTATGTGGGTTGTGGCCGACCAGCTGCTGCGTGGCGCGGCGCTGAACGCCGTCTACATTGCGCAGAAGCTTCTGCCGGAAGGACAATTGTTGACAAATTACCCCACCTTTTGTCAACAATGATAGCTAATCTCTTAGAAGCGCAGCCCGGAACAAAATCAAAACACCTCTCTGAACAGGTAATATAAAAAGAATCCGAGACGCGAAAGCACCTCGGATTCTTTTATTGTTGACAAAAGGTGGGGTAATTTGTCAACAACGATGTCACGAGTTCTTGAGCAGTACGGAGCTCACGGCATCAGCAGCGTGTTCGCACGCGTCACAGCAACGCTCCATGCGCTTGTAGATTTCCGTCCAACGCAAAACATCCACGGGATCGGCGTTCGGACGCGTGAACAGCTCGCGAACAGCAGCCATATACAGACGGTCGCCTTCTTCTTCGTAATCGTTGACTTTCACCAAAATGTTGTGCAGCTCTTTCGCGTGCTTCTTGAAGCCACGCAGCTGAGACAACGCGCAGTCAAGCTCTTGAGCAGCCTCTTTGATGACTTTCGCAAACCTAATAGCGTTTTCCGGCACTTCGCGCACGTTGAACATGTAGAAGCGGAACACAACGTCTTCAATCTCGTCGAGCACCGTGTCAAGCGCACGCGCCAGCTCGATAATGTCTTCGCGCTCAATGGGCGTGATAAATTCAACGGCCGTGTTCTCGAAAATTGCGTGGTTGATTTCGTCACCACGATTTTCCAGCTGATGCACACGCGCAATCAGCACGTCAACATCGGCATCGCCAGCAAAGCATTCAACGGTCTCGATAAGCACTTCGGCTTCCTGAACCGCCAAAGCAGACACCTTCTCGAATGCCTCGAAGTAATCGAACGCATTTCTTTTCGCCATGGGCGCTCCTAACGCTTAAATCCAGGCAGGCATTCTACCTGCGCAAACAGTAAACCTTAACCGACAAATCCAAACGTAAAACAAAACCGTCCGCCAACGCGAAAACGCAAAGCAGTCGGAACAAAACCGAACGAAGCAAATTCCGCACAGCAAGCATAGCAAAGCCGTGCGCTCACAGCTTACACGATACGGCGAAGAATTCCGCGCTGTTCTTCGCCAATCTCCGTAAACTGCATATGTCCTGGGAACACAAGCGTATCCGAGGGAAGCGTGTCCAAGCGTTTCAAGGACTTCACCATCTCGTTCATGCTGCCTCCGGGAAAATCGGTGCGACCGAACGCGCCGCAAAACAGCGTATCGCCCGAGAACAGGATGCCGTGCTCTCCCCCATTTTCGCTTGCGGGAAGATACAGGCACAGGGAACCCTTTGTGTGACCAGGGGTGATAAGCACCTTCCATTTCATGCCGCACAGCTCAACGGTGTCGCCTTCTTTGACGGTGCGGTCAACAACCTTGCTCTGCGCCGGCGAAAGCTTGGCGGCAGCTTGCTTTTGTTGCTTCTCGATAAGCGGCGTGTCAATTGCCGATGCGATAACCGGTGCGCCCGTTTCATGGCGCAACTGAGCCAGCGCGCCAATGTGATCGGAATGCTCGTGAGTCACCACAATGGCGTCAATCTTGCCGCCGGCAACAGTGCGAATCGCATCCATGATGCGCGCGCAATCATCGGCAGGGTCAACTACAAACGCGCCTTGGTCGTTGCTTACCACGTAGACGTTTGTTTGGTAAGAACTCAAAACCAGGGTGGAAATGCTTACATTTCCGCAGTTCAACGAATTGCTTCTTGCCATTATCGTTTCTTCTTTCTTGAGCCTTGCGCACCGGCAATCATACGGTGAGCATCAAATACGCCATTAACCGCGCGAAGTTTTTTCAGCACGGTGTCAATAAACGTGATATCGGAAATCTGAATACGGAAGCGCATGGAAACCATGCTGTCCTTGTGCGAGAACGTAGAGCACGCCAGCACGTTTGCGCCGCATTCAGAAAGCACCTGAGTTACATCGCGCAGCAGGCTCATGCGATCCATGGCTTCAAGCTGCACCTCAACCTCGTACGACACTTCGCGGCTGGAATCCTGCGCCCATTCAACCTCGATAATGCGCTCGGAGCTGCGCTTCAAATCAGCTGCATTCGGACAATCGGCACGATGCACCGAAATGCCGCGTCCACGCGTCACAAAGCCCATAATCGGATCGCCCGGCACGGGATTGCAGCAGTGCGACAAGCGCACCAACACGTCGCCCAGACCCTTCACCACCACACCGTTCGACGATGAGCTTGTAACTTTCTTGCGCGGCTTCACCGTGGTAAGCATGGGCGGCACCACGTTTTTGCTGGTAGCAGACGTAACCAGGAACGATTCCTTCTGCTCCACCGAGCCGTTTTCCGTAAGCAGCTTTATCACGCGGTTCGCAATATGCTGCGCGCTTTCCGTGCCCGTGCCAATCTGCACCAGCATGTCTTCGGGGTCGTTGAAGCCCAGCTGCTTGGAAACGTCTTGCGTGGCGCGCATCATGGTAGCATTCGAGATGCCCATGTTGTGCTTCTTCACTTCGCGCGTGAGCTTGTCGCGGCCCAGCTGCAGGTCGTCGCTGCGGCTGATGCGCGAATGGTACGCGCGGATTTTCGAGCGCGCCGACGGCGTTTTGACCAGGTTGATCCAGTCGCGCGAAGGCGTTGCGCTCTTCTGCGTAAGAATCTCCACGCGGTCGCCGCTTTGCAGCTGATACGTAAGCGGCACAATCGCGCCGTTCACTTTTGCACCCACGCAGTGATTGCCCACTTCCGTGTGAATAGCGTATGCGAAGTCGATGGGCGTTGAACCCGCACGCAAACTTTTGACCTCGCCTTTTGGCGTGAACACAAAGACCTCGGTAGGAGCCAAGTCCACTTTCAGCGACTTCAAGAACTCACGGGAGTCCTGGGTTTCATCGGCCCAGTCAACCATCTCACGCAGCCATGCCAGCTGTTTGTCCAGCTCAAGATCGCCGCGCGTGGCGCCCTTCTCTTTGTAGCGCCAGTGCGCCGCAATGCCGTATTCGCTTTGCGCGTGCATTTCCTCGGTACGAATCTGCACTTCCAAAGGCCGCGCCGCCGGACCAATAACCGTGGTATGCAAGCTTTGGTACATGTTTTCCTTGGGCATGGCAATGTAGTCTTTGAAGCGCCCCGGCATGGGATGCCACAGCGTATGCACTGCGCCCAACGCGGAATAGCAATCCTTGATATCCTGCACAATAACACGCACGGCAATCAAGTCGTAGATTTCAGAGAAGCCCTTGCCGCGCTGCGTCATTTTCTCGTAGATGGAATACAGGTGCTTGGGGCGTCCCTCAATGCGGCACGGAATGCCCATGCGGTCCACTTCTTCGCGCAGCACGCCCATGACCTGGGAAAGGTACGCTTCACGTTGCGCACGGCTTTCCATAACCATGCGCGCGACTTGCTTGTATTTATTGGGCTCCAGGTAGAAGAAGGACAAGTCCTCAAGCTCCCACTTAATGGAGCTAATGCCCAAGCGGTGTGCGATGGGCGCATAGATTTCCAGCGTTTCGCGCGCCTTGAAAATGCGGCGATCTTCGCGCAAGGCGCCCAGCGTGCGCATGTTATGCAGGCGGTCGGCCAGTTTGATAATGACTACGCGAATGTCTTTGCTCATGGCAACAAACATCTTGCGAATGGTTTGCGCCTGCTCATCGGAGAGGTTTTCCACCTCGATACGGGTGATTTTCGTAACACCGTCCACCAGTTGCGCCACAGCATCGCCGAAGAGTTCTGCCAGCTGTTCCACCGTGACATCGGTGTCTTCCACCGTGTCGTGAAGCAGCGCGCCGCACACGGTTTCCGCATCCATACGCAGGCCCGACAAGATGATGGCAACCTCCACCGGATGTGCCACGAACGGCTCGCCCGACTTGCGGCACTGGCCTTCGTGCGCGTGCGCAGCAAAACGATACGCGCGCTCCACCATGTCCAGTCCCTCTTTGTCGGTATAGGGCTCCATAGTCTCAATTAGCGTGTGGAAGCGCTCCTCGGGCGTGAACGTACCCGGCGTGACCTTGCCCGTAAGCGTAGTGGGCGCATACGGCTTATCGCTACCGCCTTGGTAACCCAGCAGCGGTTCATCCAGGTCATCGGGGGAAACGCTGTCAAGCGCCACACCCAGCAGTTCAGCGTCACGGAAAGTGTCGTAGCGGGCGGCGTATTCCTCGGAGCCGGGCGCGGGAACGGTTTCACCTGCGGACGCAGGAGAAACGGCTGCGGGGCTGGCGCCTTCACTTGCAGATGCAGTTACAGGCGCGGTGCCACCAGCTGGCGCAGGCTCGGCCACCGTTTCACCTGCGGCAGAGCTTGCGGCAATGGCAGCGCCTACAATTTTCGTATCTTTTGCGGCTTCTGCGGCTTCTGCGACTTTCGCAGGGGTGTTATCAACAACAGGAGCAGCGTCCATAACGCTCTTCTCAGATGCATCTTTTGCAGCATTCGCGGGTTTTGCATTATCGGCAACATCCGCGGAATGGGTTTTTTGCGCCATAGCCGCCTCCTTTCGAAAAATTTCGCCAAACAATAATTATACGATGTTATCTGCGTAAATGAAAAGACAACGGCAAACGAAACCCACCTTTATCATGAGTTCGGGATTATGGGGTACACGATGTGCGCTAAAAGCTCGTCCGCCGAAGCGGAAAGAGCCCAATCGCCAAACGAACGCGACTCTTCGATTTCGCCCAGACCTTCGCGGAAGCGCACGCTTTCCATAAGGTCAACTTTCTCGGGACGATGCTTCACGCGAATCGCCCAAATGCGCTCGCCGCAGAAGCAGCCGGAGCGCGCCTCGATGAAACCCAGCTCGCGGAAGACCGCAATGCCGCATTTCACCGCCGCAGCCGAAAGCTTGGATGCCGCCGCCGAAGCCGCCTGCACTTGGGCGGCCGCTGCCGCTTGAGCGCGCGCCCGTTCAGCCGCTACCTGGGCAAACGATGCGCAACCGCAACTCACGCCGCTCGTGGCGCCCGCAGCACCGGCGCCAGCACTGGCACCACCTGCCACGCCGCGCATGCCCGTAACAGCGCCGGCACCGCCTGCCGCCACACCGTCCTCCGCGGGGCGCGCGGGTGCTTCCCCAGAAGCCGACACGAAGTCGTCCAAGTTCACCATGAACGGTTCTTCACCGTGTTTTACCTGTTCGGAGCGCAGATACTTATATACATCCACCAACGCCGCACGATCGGGCGTTTCGCCGCACACCACGGCTTTATTCGTTTGAGCATCGGCATTCCCGTAGAGTAAGTGGATAATCGCGGGATCGCCATCGCGGCCCGCGCGGCCACTCATCTGGTTAAACTCAATCTCATTGAACGGCAGCCCATACAAAACAACGCGGCGAATATGCGGGATGTTCACGCCTTCGCCAAACGCCGACGTTGCCACCAGCACGCAGAACGCATCGGTGCGGAACAGCTCTTCTGCACGATTGCGCTCAACGCGCGAAAGACCAGCGTTGTAGAAGCCAATGCGGCTGGCCAGCTGCGGCACACGCGCGCGCAACGAACGCGCCACGGCAACCGATTGCTCGCGCGAGGAAACGTAGACAACAGTCTTTTCGCCACGTGCAACAATGTGCGCCAAGTAGTCGTCGCGATTCTTCAAGTTGCGGTGGTCATCCACATGCAAATTTTCACGACTTGCCTGGTCATACACGTGATCGCGCAACGACAGCACCTGCGCAACATCGCGCGCCACGGCATCGGGAGCCGTTGCCGTGAGCGCCAAAACCGTAGGATTGCCCAGCTGCTTGAGCACCGTGCCCAGCGAGCGATACGCCATGCGGTTGCCGGCCTTCGCCTGGCCCACGTGGTGCGCTTCATCGATTGCCACGAAACCGATACGCTGGCAGGCGGCGAATTCTTCCGCGTGATACACCAAAAACTCCGGTGTGGTCAAAACGATATCCACATCACCCGAGGTCAAACCCGCAAACGCAACGGCACGCTCCTGCGGCGTGCTCTCGCCCGTAAGCGTGACCGACGACACGCCGAACGGCAAAAGCGCGTTGTTCAAATGCCACGCCTGGTCGGCAATCAGCGCGCGCAGAGGATACACGAAAATCGATGCTTTCCCCTGCTCAAGCGCCAGTTCTGCCGCTCGCACCTGGAACGTGAGCGATTTTCCGCGCCCCGTTGCCATAACGGCCAACAGCGACTGGCCCTGCGCCAGCTTATCGAGAATCTGACGCTGGGAATCATGCAATTCCGCCGCGCCAATAATGGTTTGGATAATGCGCTCCTGCAGCTCATCAGGCGCCTCCCGCGCAAAGCGACGCCAATCAGCACGGTTTTGCGCAAGCAGGCTTTCGTAACGCTCAATTTCTTCGAACGATTCGTCCACCACGTCTTCCACGCCGTCTTCGGCAGAGGCATACAGGTCGGCCACAAACGATACTTCCTCGGGCGACAGGCACGCCTCAAGCGCCGCGCACGAACGCGCAGGCGACACGGTTTTCAGCATGGCCTTCACCGACTCGCGGCCGCGCCACGAATCGATTTGCAGCGTAAACGCGGCGTTGACCACGCTGTTTGTGTCCAACAACGTTTCAATGTCGGAGCAGTGAAACATAATGGCGGCCGTTTGCCCCGTTCCATCTGACAGGTTGCACGAGAAGTGGTTCTTGCCCGCACCCACCGCACGATGATTTGCCAGCGTGACATTCGGCGCCATGAAGCACGGCACGGGGTTTTCCTGGCCAAACGGCGCCAACAAGTCCAGCTTGCGCACGTTTTCCAGCGTAAGCTCCGCCAAGCTCACGCGCGCATCCACCGGAATGGCCGGGTGAAACGCCGAAGGCGGCAGCTCATCCATGAACGCACACAGGCGACGCGTGAATTCTTCCAAGTTCGCCACGGGAAGCGTCACGCCCACGGCCGCTTCATGTCCGCCGTATCGCGTGAGCAAATCAGCGCAACTCTCAATGGCTTTGAACAAGTTCACGCGACCCACGCTGCGACCCGACCCGCGCGCTTCGTCGCCATCGATGGTCAGCAGAATCGTGGGCACGCCATATGTTCCCACCAGGCGGCTTGCCACAATTCCCTTCACGCCCTCGTGCCAGCCAGCGCCCGCAACAACCAACGCGCGCTGACCGTGGTAAATTTCCTCGGCCTGCACCCTCGCGATTTCAGTCAACTCCGACTCAATGCTGCGCCGCTGCGTGTTGATCTCTTCCAGCTGCGCCGCTAAATGCTGACAACGCGCGGGGTCATCGCACATGAGCAGTTCGAGCGCTGATGAGGAATCTCCCATGCGACCTGCGGCGTTCAAGCGCGGAACCGCCGAGAAGCTCAAGTTCGTAGATGTCGTTTGGTCGGTTGCGCCCGCCTGCGCCAACAGCGCAGCAATGCAAGGACGCGGATTCTCGTTGATGCGGCGCAGACCATCGGCGACCAGCGCGCGGTTCGCACCCACCATGGGCATAAGGTCGGCAACTGTGCCCAGCGTTGCCAAGTCGGTGTATTCGCGCCACAAATGAGGCATGCCGAAACGCGCGCCCAGCGCTTGCGCCACCTTCAGCGCAACGCCTACACCAGCCAAAACGGCGTCTTCCTTGGAACCAGCCATCTTAGGGTCAACAATAGGAACATCAACGGGCACGGCATCGGCCGGCTCGTGATGATCGGTGACCACCACACGCAGCCCCTGGCCCACCGCTTGCGCCACGGTCTCGCGACACGATATGCCGCAGTCAACGGTCACAATGAAATCGGGCGTGGGGCCCAGCTGCATAACGCGCTGGAACGCTGCTTCCGTTAAGCCGTAGCCTTCGTCGAATCGGCGCGGGATGAACGGCGTGGCCAAAGCGCCCATCTGGCGCAGCGCACGCGTAAGAACGGTGGTGGCGGAAATGCCATCAACGTCGAAATCGCCGAAAACCACAATGTGGTCACCGCGCCGAATTGCCTGTTCAAGCTCATCAACCACGTTTTCCATGCCAGGAATGTTATAGGGATTGCCCCAATCCCTATCAAGCGAGGGATTGAAGAAGCGTTCGGCCTGCTCGGGCGTGGTCACGCCGCGCGACGCGAGCGTGGTCGCAATGAATCGAGGAAGCCCCAACTGCTGTTCAAGCAGGTCAACAACGGAAGGATTCGCCTGGCGAACGTCAAATTGAACAGACATAACCGTAACCTCATGTGCGCATAAATACTTACTTTTCGTGCGATATTTTGCCACAAACAGAGGCGCTTGTCATACGTCACCAGCCGCATGACGGCAACCTGTAACATGAATCGGCAAGACGTCAGGTGTGCGGGGGCGGCGAAGGAGCGCGGCGGCACTGGGTGCCCCCCGCTGGCTGCAAGTCGCGGGGTGCGGGGGCCGGGTTGCTCGCAGGTCGCGCGGGACGCCTGCTGCCGCCCGTCTGCTGCAGGTTGCCCGCTTGCTGCGGGTCGCGGGTTGCCCGCTTGTCGCCCACCCGCCGCGGGTTGCCCGCAGGTCCCGCGAGACGCCTGCCGCCCGCCCGTCTGCTACAGCGATTGAAGAGCCGGCTGCAACAGCGGCGAAAGAGAGCCTTGCGACAGAATCGTCACTTTCTGCGTGGCGCGCGAGATTGCCGTATACAGGCGATGCCGCGACAAATCATCCGTCCCGTACACGCTTTCTTGCGCGTCCGCAATGATGACCTGGTCAAACTCAAGACCCTTCGCGGTAGGAAGATCAAGCAACACCACACCGTGCTCGGGCAGCGTCACAGGAGCGCCCACGCGCTTGGAGCGGTTGGAGCGACACGCAGCTGCGCCGGCAGCACCCGCACCCGCAACACCACCTGCTTCACCTGCACCCGTAGCACCACCCGCACCAGGGAACGCGCAGATCACCGAGCAGTCCGTAAACTCTGACAGCTTCTTTTCCATCCAGCGCGCACGTTGTTTGTCCGCCACAACAATGGCCACCAATCCGCGCTGGCCAACATCCTCGGCTGCCTGAGCAACGGCGCCGCGCAGCGCCGCGAAGTACTCTTCGTCCGTAGCGCACGGCTTGATAACGGGCTTGTTGCCCGGGCGCTGCACCGAGGCAACATCCATGCAGGAATCGCCATTCATCAGCGTTTTGAACAGTGCCGTGATTTCCGGTGAGCTACGATAGCTCGTTTGCAGACGGCACAGCTCAACCGATGCATCAAGCACATGCGCAAATCCCTGTTCTATCTGCGAAAACGTTGCCGTTCCTTCTTTGATGGCCTGATTCTCATCTCCCAACAACAAGAAGTGCGCGTTGCAGAAATAGCGCGCCATGACCATGAGCTGCGCCAACGAGTAATCCTGAACTTCGTCCACCATCACGTAGCGCGCGCCGCGGTTCGCGCCACCCGCCAGAGCCAGCTTCAGATACAACCACTCCACTGCAGAAAGCGAGCTCTTTCCCAGCATGTTCATGCCAATGCGGTCGAAACGCAGCCAGGCACCTTCCTCAATGGCATCCGCCACGGCGGCATAGCGGTCCTCCAAGTACAAGCGCGTGTATTCGGGCAGCTCTTCTTCCAACGCCGTGAACGCCTGATGGCCAAAAAGGCGAATGTGCTCCTGCTCGTCCAGGTCCATAATTTCCGCCTGCACATCGGCATTGTTCATGCGCGACGCAATACGCTGCTCCAACCGCTCATGCAGCAGCTCCTTCGCCAAGTTGCAACGATGCTGCCCCGCAGGAAGTCGCTTGTATTGCTGGTATGCGCTAAACGCCTGACCTGCGACAACAACGCGCTCCTCCCCCACGCAAATATCCTGGAAGTCTTTCTGGGTAAGCTCCAGGCTTTCAAGTTTTTCGTCGATGACCAGCAAATCATCTGCCAACGCGCCCTTCCCCAGGCCGCGCTCGGTAAGCCCCAACTTGCGCATAAGGTCATCCCAAGTTTCGATCTGCGGGTTGCGCTCGCCCATGTTGGGCAGCACGTTGTCAATGTAGTCGCGGAAAACGGGATTCGGCGAGATCAGGTGCACGTCATCGGGGCGCAGCGTGTCGCGCTCTTGGTACAACAGGTACGCAATGCGCTGCAGCATGACCGAAGTCTTGCCGCTACCCGCAATGCCGTTGACCAGCAGCACGGGCACGTCTTTGTGGCGCACCACTTGGTTTTGCTCGCGCTGGATGGTGGCCGTGATGTCGCCAAGCTTCGATGAGCGACTTTTCGCAAGCGACGCCAGCAACAGAGGGTCCTCGATGGCAACGGTCGTGTCAAAATAGGCGTTCAACGTGTCTTGCGTGATGTCGAACTGACGACGAAACAGCAGGTCAGCCTCTATAGTACGACCATTTGCCACGTATGAAGTCTTGCCGTTTGCCTGGTTGTAATACGTCTCGGCAACGGGCGCGCGCCAGTCGATGATGAAGTGGCGACCGCGCTCGTCGGTCATACCAGTAGCGCCCAAGTATAGCTCGCGCGGCGGAGCGCCGGGGCGCAACTGCAGCACCACTTTCGCGAAATACGGCTTTTTCATAAGCAGACGCGTTTTGGCCAAACGCTCGGAATTCAAATCCACCGCCAGATTATATTGATCGATGACGCGCTGCAGCGCCTCGGCCTCGGCATACGTTTCCAAATTCACGCCATTGCCCAGGTCAAACTTGAGCTCGTCGAACAAGTTCTTGCGCTCGCCCAGCGCTTCAAGCGCATCGGCGCCCAAGCTGGCGGTAGTCTCTTCCGCAATGCGCGTCAGCTTCTCGTACGTATTGGTCAGCGCTTGCTGCTCTTCTTGGAAAATGGCGTCTTGCTCCACGATGTCGCCTTTCTGCTTAGCAAAAATGAGACTAAATATTTTACGGGAAAAAGAACGCTCAATCAACGCGCCGCACATTTTGCCCAGACACGATGGGCGCACCTTGCCGCTGCACTCGTGCAGCGTGCCGAGTGCCATGCCCCGAGGAACACCACACCCCGAGCCTCCGCGCACCACGCCCGCCCTAGCATCATGCCCGCGCGCCACGGCGCAGGCGAGCCTTGCGCCCCACGGCGGCGCGCCCAAGGATGACCCGAACGCACCCTCCCAAGGAGCATCTTGTCGGAAATTCGGGGCGAAAACGCACAAACGAACAATATAGGGCAGGTCGCGAGGAGCGAAAAGGGGCTTGCGCGAGCGTTCGAAGCTCTTTTAGCTGATCGCGGCCGTAAAACCCCAGGTCGCAGATTCCCGCTGGCTATGCATGAATCGACGGCTCCGGCTCCACCTGCCCCGAGCCGTCGATTTTGGCGTTTTTGGCCGGAAAATCTGACAACATGAGTCAATTGTAACGATGCGATTGCTGCGGCAAGGGCATCTTGTCGGAAATCGAAGGCGAATGTGCAAAATATTCCCGTTCGGGGTAGGTGCCAAACAAGCGATCGCGCATGTTGCGGCCGGCGAAATGTTGCGACCTGGGGTTTTGAGAAACACCGATGGGCCAAAGACAGGCAGCTAAGCCCAAAACACGCTCCTATTCAGGCTCGACCTACCCCGAACAGGAATATTTTGCACATTGGGACGAAAAATCCGACAAACTGACCTTAGATCCCAGCGCTTCCCAGGCAAAAGCAGCCGTACGCCAAAACCTATACGTAACGGGAAGTAACGCGATGCTCGCGCAGACGCAGAAATCCGCCTGGCTCCAGCGGAGCATCGCTCAAGAACGTGTAGCGCGCCATGGCTCGGTTTGCCACTTCAACGGAAACGGGCATTGGCTCGCCTGCTGCGTTCTCAGAGATCCATGTGAGCTGCGAAACCGTCACATGAACAGGGGGGATATGCGGAACAAGCGCCTCAAGAGCGTCGCCTTCCGCAAAACGGTTGTGGCAAACCGCCGTGATCAGCCACTTGCCTGCTGCGCTCTCGGACAGGCTCGCACCAGCAGTGCCGGCAGCCACACCAGCAGCAGCGCTCGTACCAGCCAATCCAACCGCGGCCCCCACTCCAACTGAAGCCTCCCCACCAGCAACATCGGTCGCAACAACGTCCGCCCCACCAGCGGGTTCGCAGGCAACAATATCCGCCACATGAAGGCACGTCTGCTCATAACCATCGGTTTCAACCGACTGATGAGCCGGTCCAAAGAAAAATCCCGTGGAGTACGGACGATGCGACACGGTATCAAGCTCTTCTTCGAAATCGGCAGGATCGGCTCCATCAAGTACCTGACGATACGCGTTCACAATGGTCGCCACGTAAAACGCCTTCTTGTTGCGTCCCTCAATCTTAATGGAATCAATGCCCGCCGCTTCCATTTCGCGCACGTGCGCCAGCATATTCATATCCTGCGCGTTCATTATGAACGTGCCCGTTTCATCTTCCTCAATGGGAAAGTGCTGACCAGGGCGCTTTTCTTCTTCCAGCGTGTACATCCAACGACACGGCTGTGTGCAATGTCCGCGATTGCCGCTACGCCCCGTAAGATACGAACTAATCAAGCACCGGCCAGAAACCGCCATGCACATAGAGCCATGCGCGAACGTCTCGACTTTCATATCGGCAGGCAGCGCGACCTTAAGCACGGCGATTTCCGCCAAGCTCATCTCTCGCGCGCACACCACGCGACGCGCGCCCATCTCATACCATGCCAACGCCGCTTGCACGTTGCTCACCGACGCCTGCGTACTCACATGGTATTCGCAATGCGGCGCATATTGGCGCGCCAGGCGAAGGGCGCCCAAGTCGCTGATGATCAGCGCATCCACGCCCGCAGCGTCAAGTGCCCGCAAATATTCGGGAAGCGTTTCCAAGTCGGAATCGCTCATCAAAATGTTGCACGTTACATGAACGGAAACGCCTGCAGCATGCGCGATTTCCACCGCGCGCGGGATATCGGAAAGGGAGAAATTCGTGGCGCGCGCCCGCATACCAAAGCGGTCGGCCGCTAGATACACAGCATCGGCGCCAAACTTTATTGCAGCTTCTAGCTGGGAAAACCCACCCGCTGGAGCCAACAATTCCATTGATTTCTTCCTTTCTTCTCCCTGTAAACCAAGGGACGTTTAACGACAAAATTTCAAGACAGGAACCTGCCTTTTAGCAACAAGAACAATCTGGCGGCGAAGGGTTGAGGCGAACGTGCGGCGCCTTGGATAAGTTGAGCGAGTCCCAAGCCCCCTGCAGCATTATCCAGGCAGAGTACGTTCGCCGAATGCCCTTCGCCGCCAGATACCCACTAAGATAAGCAGCGATTAGCCGTTAAACGTCACGCGCGCCCCTTGAGCCGTGTCCTCAATGACAAAGCCCAGCTCGCTCAAGCCATTGCGCACGGCATCGGCAACCGCCCAGTTCTTCTCCTTGCGGGCAGCGGCGCGCGCATCAAGCAGCGCCTGTGCCGCAGCGGCCTTATCGGCACCATCGTAGCCGGCAAGCTCGGCGGCCAAAGTCAGAACGGCATCGGGATACGCAGTGCCTTCATCGGATGCATCCGCGGCGGCAACATCAATGCCAAAGACGCCCATAAGCTCCACAATAGCTTGACGAGCTGCGGAAACAGCTGCAACATCAGCAGCGGAAATAGCACCCGCAGCCGTTGCGGCGTTCACTGCCGCAACCAAGCTGAACACTGCGCCCAATGCCTCGGGAGCGTTGAAGTCGTCATCCATGGACGAAACGAAATCCTCGCGCGCGGTAGCAACAGCGGCCTGCAGCGCGGCAGCGTCCACCGCGGCCTTTCCTTCTGCGGCGTTCGCCAGCAGCCAATCCAGGTTCTTCACCGCATTCTGGATGCGCGTCAAGGCGGCATCGGCCTCGCTCAGGCGCTGGTCGCCAAACACCAGCGGGCTGCGGTAATGCGTTTGCAGCATGAGCATGCGCAGCGCCTCCGGGCGCACGATTTCCAGCGCTTCGTACAGCATTAAGAAGTTGTTCAGCGACTTGCTCATCTTCTCTGCTTCGCCGGTTTCCGCGTTGGCGATTTGCAGCATGCCCGAGTGCATCCAGTTGTTGCTGAACGTGCAATCATACGCAGCTTCGGACTGCGCGCATTCGTTTTCATGATGCGGAAATACCAGGTCAGAGCCGCCACCGTGAATGTCGAACGGCAGACCCAAGTACTTGTGGCTCATGGCAGAGCACTCAATGTGCCAGCCCGGACGACCCTTGCCCCACGGCGAATCCCACGATGGCTCGCCCGGCTTCGCAGCTTTCCACAGCGCGAAATCCAGCGGGTCGCGCTTTCGATCTTCCAGGCCCTGGCCATCGGCGCGCAGCTCGCGATGCCCCGCCTCCATCTCGTCAATGTTGCGGCCGGAAAGCTGCCCATAAGCGGGGTACGAGCGCACCGCGTAATACACGTCGCCTTCTACTTCGTAGGCATGGCCTTTCTCGATAAGAAGGCTGACCAACTTGATCATCTCGTCAATTTCCTCAGTAGCCTTCGGACGCACCGTGGGATCCAAAACGCCCACCGCATGCATATCATCGATGAACGCCTGCGTATATTCGGCAGCAACTTCGGCCGCGCTGCGGCCTTCCTCGTTCGCGCGCTTGATAATCTTGTCGTCAACGTCGGTCACGTTCTGCACGAACGTCACGTCGTAACCGCGCCACATCAGATAGCGGCGGATAATGTCAAAGGAGATAAACGTGCGCGCGTTGCCAATGTGAATGCGGTTGTACACCGTGGGGCCGCACACGTACATGCCAATTTTACCAGGGGTAATGGGTTCCAGCTCAACTTTGGAGCGCGTTTGCGTGTTGTAAATTTTCATTCTCATAGCCTTTCGGTTAGAAGGTTCGGAAGCAATAGTGCAGAAAAGGTCGGTCGTTCAGGCCACATGTGCGAAGTTCGCCCGAGTTAATTTTGCGAAAATCGCTTAGGCCCCCATACATCGACAAACCAGACAGCTGCACGTGGCAGAAATGCCTTCCTCGCGGCCCTCAAACCCCAAATGCTCGGTCGTGGTTGCTTTCACGCCCACGTTTTCCACGGGAATATCCATGGCCTGCGCTAAATTCGCACGCATCTGGTCGCGATACGGCGAAAGTTTTGGCCGTTGAGCTGCAATAACGCTGTCAACGTCAATAATCTCGAAGCCTTCTTCGCGCACTTTCTGCGCCACGGCAGCCAAAAGCTTCAGGGAATCGGCGCCTTCGTACGCGGGGTCGGTATCGGGAAACAGTTTGCCAATGTCGCCGCCGCGAATGGCGCCCAAAAGCGCATCGGCAACGGCATGCGCCAGCACGTCAGCATCGGAGTGACCCAAAAGCCCCTGCTCATGCGGGATATCAACACCGCCCAAGATAAGCTTGCGCTCCGATGCAAAGGCGTGCACATCCATACCCTGCCCCACGCGCAGCCGGGCAAAATCCCCCAAGCGTTCTTGTCGTTGCAGTTCATCCATGGCGCTAATCTTCTTTTCCGTCCTCGTTGCGTAATGCAGCAATAGCCGCCGCCAACAGCAGATAATCCTCGGGCACGGTAAGCTTGATGTTATCGCGCTTGCCCTCGACCACCATCACGCGACCGCCCAAGCGCTCGATAAGCGATGAATCGTCGGTGCCCGAAAAGCCATCGTACAAGGCCGATGCGTGCGCACGACGATACATGCCCGTGCGGAAAATCTGCGGCGTTTGCGCATTCCAAAACGCACGGCGATCGGGCGTGCCCACAATTACGCCGTTTTCGACCATCTTCAGCGTGTCGATGGCCGGCGTGGCCACAATCACGCCATCCGCATCCAAGCTACCCTTGATGGTGTTCAGCGCGTGCGTGACCAGCCGCGGCGTAATCAGCGGACGCGCGCCATCGTGGATGACAGTGAACTCATACGTGTCCGGCACACATTCCAGACCCGAAAACGCCGACTCTTGGCGCGAATCGCCCGAGTCCGCCAGCACAATGGGCGTCACGAAATCGAACGGATCAATAGCAACCTGCGCATATTCATCGCGGCGCGCCTTCGGGCACACCACCACAATAAGCCCAATGTCGGCCACCGCGTCAAGCGTTTCAATTGACCAGGTGAGAAGCGGTTTTCCCGCAATATCGATGAGCTGTTTGCCCCCCGATTCGCCAAAACGCTCACCCGAGCCACCCGCCAGCACCACCGCCGCGGCGCTGGCATTTTTCGCCACGCACCCCGCGTATTCAACGTTATCCTGGTCAGACGATGCATCCACCAGCTGCGTAATCAAATCGAAAATACGATTGTTATCTTTATATGTCATTCGACCCATGACATCCCTTTTTTCGTTTCGTAATCCGTTGGGGGAAGGAACGCGGCCGCACCACGCGCCCGCACCCTCACATCGCCTGCCTCACGCGAGGCACACGGCCCTGCAACCAGCTGCAACATACAGCCCCGCGCCTTCACCAGGCGCGCCCGCGCCACCGGCCGCCCGCAAACTCGCCGGTCGCCGCGCCACCAACCGCGCGCAAACCCGCCAGCTGTCTGCAACCAGCAGCGTATCCGTCAGGGAAGACTCACTCGCGTCCCGCTAGTCTACCGCACCGTCGTCTGCCGCGCCACCAGGGGTACCGGCACCCGCCGCGCCCAAGTTGTACTGCGTGAGCAGCAGCTCTGTTTCGCGCGCAATGTTGTCGCGCTTACGCGGCGCGGGAATGGATCCCTCGCCCTGAGTGAACGTAAGCTCCTCGTCCTGCAGGTCCACCTGGATAACCGAGCCGCTGGTCCACTTTCCCTCCAGAATTTGCTCGGACAGCGGATCTTCCAGCAAACGCTGGATAGCACGACGCAGCGGACGCGCACCGAACGTCACATCGGTGCCTTCCTTCGCCACGTACTTCAGCGCCTCGTCGCTTAGGTTGATGGTCATGTTCAGCGCAATCAGGCGCTGGCGCAAATCGTCCACCATCAGCGACACAATCTGGGAAATCTCGGCAGAGGTCAGGCTCTTGAACACGATGATCTCGTCCAAACGGTTCAAGAATTCCGGACGGAACGTGCGCTTGAGCTCGGCCATTACGCGGTTCTTGATTTCCTTGTCGGAAAGACCCACGTTCTCGCTGCCCGAGAAGCCCAGCGTTTGCGTTTGCGCAATTTCGTGTGCGCCCACGTTGCTGGTCATGATAATAACCGTGTTGCGGAAATCTACCGAGCGACCCTGGCTGTCGGTCAGGCGACCTTCTTCCAGAATCTGCAGCAAAATGTTGAAGACATCGGGGTGTGCCTTCTCAATTTCGTCAAACAGCACCACCGAGTACGGGCGCTGACGCACGGCCTTCGTAAGCTGACCGCCCTCGTCGAAGCCCACGTAGCCCGGAGGCGAACCCACCAGGCGCGATACGCTGTGCTTTTCCATATATTCGGACATGTCAAAGGAGATAAGCGCGTCCTCGGAGTTGAACAAGAACTCCGCAAGCGCCTTGGAAAGCTCGGTTTTGCCCACGCCGGAAGGACCCAGGAAAATAAACGAACCCGCAGGTCGTTTAGGGTCTTTCAGGCCTGCGCGCGAACGACGGATAGCCTTGGACAGCGCGGTAACAGCTTCATCTTGGCCAATGACGCGCTCGTGCAGCACGCCTTCCATGCGCAGCAGCTTCGCGGTTTCTGTTTCCGTAAGGTTGGACACCGGCACGCCCGTGGTCATGGACACCACGTCGGCCACTTCTTTTTCCGTAACTTCCTGGATTTCCCTGCCGCTATCTTCAGGAAGTTTCTTTATTGCCTCGTCACACTGGGCGCGCAGCTCTTCTTCCTGGTCGCGCAGCTGCGAGGCCTTCTCGTAGTTCTGCGCGGCAACGGCGGCGGTGCGCTCTTCGGTCACCTTGCGCAGCTTTTCTTCCAGCTCGCGCACTTCTTCGGGCAGCACCATGTTGCGAATGCGCATGCGCGCGCCCGCCTCGTCAATCACGTCAATGGCCTTGTCAGGCAGGAAGCGGTCCTGAATATAGCGCTCGGACAGCGACACCGCCGCTTGCAGCGCTTCATCGGTGAAGTGCACGTTATGGTGCGCCTCGTAACGGTCGCGCAGGCCCTCCATAATGCGAACAGCCTGCTCAGAGGTAGGTTCTGCAACCGTAAGCGACTGGAAACGACGCGCCAAGGCGCTGTCTTTCTCGAAATGCTTGCGGAATTCCTCAAGCGTAGTGGCGCCAATAACCTGAATCTCGCCACGGCTCAGCGGCGGCTTCAGAATGGCCGCAGCGTCAATGGAGCCTTCGGCGGAACCGGCACCAATAAGCGTGTGAATCTCGTCGATGAACAGGATAATCTTGCCGTCATCCTGCACTTCCTTGATGCACTTCTTCAGGCGCTCTTCGAATTCGCCGCGGAACTTGCTGCCTGCCACCAGCGCGGATACGTCCAGCGTGACAATGCGCTTGCCGCGCAGCAGATCGGGCACCTCATTCGACACGATGAGCTGGGCCAATCCTTCCACCACGGCGGTTTTGCCCACGCCCGGCTCACCCAACAACAGCGGGTTGTTCTTCTGGCGACGTGATAGGATTTGCATCACGCGCTCGATTTCTTTCGCGCGGCCGATAACGGGGTCCAGTTTGCCATCGCGCGCTTTTTTCGTAAGGTCGGTGCCGAATTCCTTCAGGATGCTCTCCTGCGAGGACTCGCCGCCAAACGGATTGTTGCCCGCCAGCACGGGGGTCTGCCCCACCAGGTCATGCAGTACGCCGCGGATGTCGTCGCCCGACACGCCCAAGCGACTCAGCACGTCAAGAGCGGTTCCTTCGCCTTCACGCACAATGCCCAGCAGCAAGTGCTCGGTGGAAATGTAGCTTTGGCCCATTTGCAACGCTTCGCGCAGGGAGTTTTCCAAAACACGCTTCACACGCGCCGTGAAGTTCAAATGCCCTGATACATCGGCGTTTTCGTCGATGGACACCACCTGGGGGATCATACCCACCACGTCTTCGTATTTAACGTTCAAACGGTCCAGCGCCTGTGCGGCAAAACCGTCCTTTTCTTGAATCAGACCCAGCAAAATGTGCTCGGTGCCCACGTAAGGCTGCTTGAGAGCGCGCGCCTCATCCTGAGCCAGAACAAGCACTTTGCGGGCTTTATCGGTAAACTTTTCGAAAGCCATACCTGCCTCTTCCGTTTCGTAAAAATGTTTTTGGAGTATATCTTACCGCAACATGACGAATATGGCTGCGTTGTGAACTAAACGTCATTCTCAGTGGCGCTGTGAAGGAGCACGGGGCGGCATTTGCTGCCAAACCAAGGGGCGTTGTTGGAAAAACGACCTTGAATTCGGGCAAATGAACGATAATCGGTGGTTCAATACCGAAACCTCAAATGCGATTCTTCAAGGCAGTCGTATGAACTGGGGTTTTGCAGAGTTCGTCCGTCTAGAATTGCTGCATACCCGCTATAAGTCAGAGAAATGCGAATCAACACCACCGAATATCGTTCATTTGCCCGAATTTGACCCCGATTTCACAACAAGAGAGTAGCTGCAGGGCGCAGATGCCGCAAAAAAGCAAAACTACCCGGTACGCCACGCCACCAGCAAATTTGTTGACAAAAGGTGGGGTAATTTGTCAACAAAAAACGCCTCCCTCTCGGATAAGAGAAGGAGGCGAAGGAAAACACCCGGGTCGCGCGGCGCCGCAGCTGCTGCCCACAACCCGACCACCGCAGCCGTGCGACGCTGGCGGCAGCCGCGCCGGCTGCAAGTCATCGCCAGCAGCACCCAGCCGCAGCACCGGCAGCAGCGCCCCCCGCAACAACCACAGAACCAGCGAGCCGCAGCAGCCGTGCCACGCCACCCGCGCCGCCCGCAACAACCCGCTATGCGCCCCAGCCACGCAATGCTGCGTACTGAATGGCGAACGCGTCCTCGGCGTACACGTGGCCATCGGGGCCGCCGCCGGGTGCACCGGTCACATCGGCACGCGCAAACAGCATCGCATAATCCGGACGATCCTGATAGAACGTTGTTGCGGCAATGTCGTACGCGATTTGAGCATCCACCGCATTCAAGCGGCCGTTGCCGTTCACGTCGCCCATTTTCCCAGATAGATAGCCAGGAGCAGCCGCACCACGGTCAACATGCGCATACTCGGCATCAACGTGCGCCGCATCATATGCGGTGCCCAAGCCGCCCACCAAAGACGTGCAGCCGCTGAACATGTTGCTGGAGTACGCCCCCGCAGGAATGGCAAACGAGTTCGCAGCGTAAATCGTACGCAAGCTGCCACAGCTCCCGAACATGTTCGTTACATCGCCCGCGCTTGACAGATCGAACGACCCCAAATCAAGCACTTCAAGCGCGCTGCACCCGTAGAACATAGCGTTCGTACAGGTCACGTTCGCAGTATTAAACGACGTCAAATCCAACGTTTTAAGCGCTGCGCAGCCATGGAACATCATGGTCATGTCGGTGGCGCTGGCAGTGCTGAAACGCGAAAGATCAAGCGACGTCAGCGACTTGCATCCCACGAACATCCCTTGAAGGTTCGTTGCCTTCGCAGGGCTGAAGGAACCCAGATTCAGCGTTTCAAGCGCCTTGCAATCCTGGAACATGAAGTACGCGTTTTCCAGGGATGCGCCGCTGAAGTTCGAAACATCAAGTTCGGTAAGTTTCTCGCAGAATCGGAACATCCTGTCCATCTTTTTAACCTGCGAAGTATCGAAACCCGAAACATCCAGCGAGGTCAGGCTCGTACAGTAATTGAACATATCGGACATGCTGGTGGCCTGGGAGGTATCCAATCCCGAAAGATCAACAGACACCAAGTTGGCGCAATCCCAGAACATGTGAGAGCACGTTGCCGCCACAACGCCGGGCTTAATAACTGCCGACGTGATGGATCTTGTATCGTTGACCCACGGCGGATTTACGCCCCAGTTCGCCAACTTGGCGCGCGTCAAACCGCCAATCGGGCGCACGGTAAGCTTACCCGCGGAATCAATCATCCACTCGCAAGTCCCCGACTTCGTCCAGCCATCCGTAGCGCCAACGGCGGTATACGTCTCAATGCCTGAGGTGCGTGCCTTGTTGTCGGCATACATCGCAGCGGTGTTCTCGAAATGCTTGCCAGCGGTGTTCTTCCAAACGCTTTCGGGGAATCCGAAATACATAAGGTCAAGACCAGCGGGTATAGTCAGCGACGAAATCTTCGAGCAGCCGCTCAAAATATACATCTTGTCGTTCAAGCTGCTGAAATTAAAGCGCGACCAATCAAGCTTCTCAAGCGCGCTGCACCCCTCGAACATGGTACGCATGTTAGTCACGCCCGAGGTATCGAAGGACGCCAGATTCAGCTCGGTAAGGCTCGTGCACTGGCGGAACATCGATGCCATGCTGATAACTTCCGCGGTGTCGAAGGAAGAAACATCCAGCGAAGTCAGCGCCGTGCAGTTATAGAACATGCTGTTCATTTTTGTCACGTTTGCCGTGTTGAAGTTCGTCAGGCTCAGCGCGGTCAGGCTCGTGCAGCTGTCGAACATGTTATCCATTCTTGTCACATTTGCGGTATTGAAGCCCGAAACATTCAGCGAGGTCAAACTGTTGCAGCCATCGAACATGCAGTCCATCCTCGTCACGTTTGAGGTATCGAAACCCGAGACATTCAGCGAGGTCAGGCCTTCGCACCCACGGAACATGCTGCTCATGTTCGTTACGTTCGAGGTGTCAAACCCGCTCAGGTTAAGCGAGGTCAGGCTATTGCACCCCTGGAACATGCCGGCAAGATTCGTCGCCTTCGCCGTGCTCAGGCCGCTCACATCAAGCGCGGTAAGCGACAAGCAGTTATAGAACATGCCGCTCAAATTGGTAGCATTCGCGGTGTTCAGACTGGAAAGGTCAATCGACGCCAGCTTCTCACAGCTGCCAAACATAAAGCTCAGGTCCTGCGCTTGCGCGGTTTCCAAATTGGAGATGTCAACCGAAACAAGATTCTTGCAGTCGGCGAACATGGAGCCGCAATAATTGGCCACTACGTTAGGCTCAATGTAAACCGAGGTGATAGACGCAAGGTGATTCATCCAGGGAACCCAGCCAGGATTCCATCTTCCCAGCTTGCCGCGCTCCATATTCGGAAGCGGGCGAATAGTGAGTTTACCTGCGGAATCAACCATCCACTCGCAGGTGCCCGACCGCTCCCAGCCTTCTGTGGTTGTGGGTATGACGTACGTCTCGGCGCCTTCGGGGCGCGCTTTATTGTCGGTCTTCATTGCGTCGGTGGTTTCAAAAACATTGCCGGCGGTGTCCACCCAAAGGCTCTCAGGCAAGTTAAACATGGCAAGATTCTGGCCACCGGGAAGCGTAAGGCGGGAAATCTTCGGGCAACCCTGGGTGATATACAGCTGATCCAGGTGCGCAACGTTATCCAGATTGAAACGCGAGATATCCAGCGCTTCAAGCGCAGTGCACCCCTGGAACATGCCGCGCATATCCGTGGCGCTGGTGGTCTCAAACGACGACACGTCCAGCTCGGTAAGCGCGGGGCAATTATAGAACATGCCGAAGAAGCTGGTCACCTTCGCCGTGCTGAAGGAAGAAACGTTAACCGAGGTCAGAGCCGTGCAGTTAGAGAACATGTTGCTCATATTCGTTGCATTTGCCGTATTGAAGTTCGACAAATCAAGCGTGGTGAGCTTTTCGCAACCAGAGAACATATCGGCCATGCTGAATCTTGCGCCGGAGGTGTCAAAATGCGAAACATCAAGCATGGTCAGAGATTTGCAGTTGCGGAACGTGGCAAAGAAGCTGGTCGATTGGGACGTATCCAGGGATGAAATGTTGAGCGATGCAAGCTTTTCGCATCCATCGAACATGCTGGAAATAGACGTATTCTTTGCGGTATTGAAGTTCGAAAGGTCAAGCGAGGTCAGATTCGCACACTTGGAAAACATAGCGTTCATACTTGTCACGCTTGCGGTATTGAAGCCCGAGACGTCAAGCGAGGTAAGCGACTTGCAACCAAGGAACATGCAGCCAAATGCCCTTGCTTTTTCCGTGTTGAAACTTGAGACGTCAAGCGAAGTGAGCGATTCGCAATTGTAGAACATGTGCTCGAAATCAGACATGTTCGAGGTATCGAAACTTGAGATGTCCAACGATTTCAGCGATTTGCAGTTCTTGAACATGCAGGTTGCAATCCACGCCTGTGAAGTATCGAAGTTTCTCAGGTCCAGCGAAACAAGCGATAAGCAGTCTTCGAACATGCTGTAGAAGCTGGATACGCGCGAGGTATCCAGGCCTGATACGTCGGCAGTTGTCATGTTCTTGCAGCCGTAGAACATATAGTTCGCCCAGGTCGTGTACACACCGGGCATAATGACCGCAGAGGTGATGGATTCGCGCTGGTCATACCAAGGCACAGCTTGCTCGCCGCTGCCGGAGTTCGCGCCCAAGTTGCCCGATGCGCCGTTGCCCAACGGGCGAACGGTGAGCTTGCCAGCGGCATCGATCATCCACTCGCAGTTGCCCGCTTGCGTCCAGCCCGGAGTCAGGGTGGCGTCGGCGGGAGTGATGGCGGCGGCTGCAGGGTCGGATACAGGTGCGGGAGCGGGTTCCGGGGCAGCCGCGACCTGCGGTTCCGGCGCTGCGGAAGCGGGGTCGGCAGGAGCCGCGGATGCCAGCGCGGCTGCCGGGTCAAGGGTCAGCTCGAATGCCGGTGGCAGCTCAGAGGCGATGGGGGGGGGTCGGGACGCCAGGAGCTGCAGGCGCCGCGGCGGCAGGCGCGGGTGCTGCGGGCGCTTCGACGCCTTCCACTACCGACTCCGTTTCAGGTGATTGCGTTGCTGCAGCTGGCTCGTCGGCTGCAACAGCAACCAGGGGCGCAGTGTTGGCATCGGCGGCCGGCAGCGCAAACGCTGGCACAGGCAAAAGCCCCAACGCCAACACAACGGACAGGAAGATGTTCGCGGTTTTTCGCGAAACAGGAGTTCGCTTTTCCATTACCCACCTCTTTCTGTAATCGGTGCTAATACCACAATTTACAGTATACAGAGGTCAGAGGCGTATTTTGCGCCCATCAGGAAGAATGGGACACGTGTCCCACTTACACCCCGGTTTTTGCGCCACACGGCCAAGCTTCACGCGCATGAAACCGCCCTGTTGACAAATTACCCCACCTTTTGTCAACAAA
>CAKTVK010000020.1 GCA_934623455.1 uncultured Eggerthellaceae bacterium
GCCTGCAACTGCTCCAGCTTCTCCACGGCAGTCGCCGCGAAGAGTGAGTCGTTGCTTGCAAGGGACGCCAGGTCCCCTGCAATATCGTCAAGATCTTTCTGGCTGGGCTTGAAAAGGCTACCGCACTCGTCAAGATGAGAGGCAACGTCAAGAAGCTCAAGATTGGATGCAACGTTTTTCAACAGCGCCTTCTCCTCGCTGTCAAATTCTATGCGCTCAAGAACGGTGATTCGCGGAGTTACGCCTCTGCGCAGGAAACGCGAATCCAGCTCGCAGGCTTTCATAGTCACAGCAAAGCTTGCCATGGCAGCGGCGCGAGAGTCAATCTCAAAGCCTGCAAGATTTTTCTCGACAATAAGCCTTGCTGCGTCACGATTGGAATACCCCGCCTCTGCGTACATGCGGGACAGCAAATCGAATGCGTAAACCAAAATATGACCCGAACCGCAGGCGGGGTCAACAACGGAAATCTCTTCAGGAGAGGTAATCTTCCTGAACTCGGTCTCGGCGTCTTCGTCTGGCTTCACGAAATACGGCATGCTTTCGGGCAAAGCGCTTTCGGGCCTGTTAAGCACCCAAAGGCGGCCAAGGGAGTTCTCGGTCAAATAGCGAACAATCCAGTTGGGCGTGAACAACTGTGTTGCCGGAGCAATGGCATCACGCTCCGCCTTCTTGCCTTTTTTGAAGCTGGCAAACACCTCGTCCTTTCGTTCGGAGACATAGTACTGATACATCCAGCCCACAATCTCAACGCCTTCGCGCCAGTCATCCTCGGGGATAGAGGTAACAAGCTGCTCGACTACCCCGCCCTGCCGCAAAAGACCATCGGGCAGCAGAAGCTCCATGGCAGAACCCACCTTGTCAAACACAGATGGCATACAGTCAGCCAGCTCAACGCACTGCGCAAGAAAGACAAGACGAAAAAGGGCCTCATCATCTCCTGCCTGCACCAACTCTGCGGCCTTGACGGGATCAAGATTCTCCAGGGGAAGGTCCATAGCCTCTGAGAGAGCCTGGGGTTTGAAGCTGCCGTCCTGGGAACTGAGCACGCGAATGTGGCTTGGCAGACGATCATTCACCTCCATGAAACGAATAGCCAACAGCCTGTTGAACCAGGTATAGGCTGCGCGTTCCACAAACTGCTCATACCCTTCGCGACCAACCGCCTTAAGAAGCTCTTGTCTTTGACGACGTTCTTGGGCGCTTAACACTCGGCCGTCAATGGAATCGGCGTTTGCATCGGCATCGGAAGAGATATCAAAGAAAGCGCAGCGCTTCTGCACCGCAGAAATAAGTTCACGGCGCGCCCAAGTTGCATAGTTTTTAATTGCTGTATCGTTCATTGTTGCTCCTATTTAATCTTGGCCAGCACTTCGTCGAACTTTGCATAGTTGACCTTCACGCCGTCATCCAAATCAATCTCAATCATCTGGTCAGCAAGGTGATGCATTTTTTCCTCAAAGTCGGAACATTCCTTTAACTGCTCGTTGAGCTTCTTCAGCTGGCGCTGAAGCTGAACCGCCTGGCTCTTTTGCGCGCTCTGCAGCTGCTCCTCTATGTTTGCAATCTGGGTGCGATAGCGCTCCTGCGTCTCGTGCACATAATCGGTGCGAATGCGCGCAAGGGTATCGGGCGTGTAACGGTGCATGTAGATAAGGCACTTGAAACCATTTTTCTTGCCACTGTCGAACATCCAGTAAATAGGACGTTTCTTGTAAATCTGGCAATGGTCCTTATAGAAGTCCTTTAAATAATAATCCCGAATGACATCGCGGGAAGGCCTTCCCTCACCGCCTAAAGCATCTGCAATGTAGCGCAGGTTCTGCTCAAGGGTTTCCTCGCCATAGGCCACCCTAACGAAATCCACCGTAAAAGCCACAACATCATCGTCGAAGTACTCATCGTCCGTAAAAGGCAAAATACCATCCTTGTCAGGCATGAATGTAGGATTGGGAATCCGAGCAAGATAGTCAGCAACGGTTGACCCCTGATCAGCCAAGATAAGACCGTCCTGGTCAAGCGAATAGCGACCCATCATGCACCCTACAGCATAGGACAAAAGGCTGCGAATCTCGCGTTGGAGGTCGGCTTTCCGCACACTCACATACTTGTCTTCAACCTCAATCGGCACTTCCCCCACCATATCGTAAATCTCCGCAAAAATGCGATTGAGCTCTTCTTCATTAGCTTTAAGCCTGTTGAATCGCTCTTCGCACTCTGCCTCCCAGGCAGCGAATTTATCAGCAATAAGTGTCGCCATATCTATTCCTTATCCCCTTCTTGAGACGAGTTGATCCTTGCCATATGGAAACGCAGAACATTGCACGTTTCACAAATTCCGTACTTCTCCTCAAGCAATGGCTTTAGAATGCACTGAGCAGAGCATCAAACGACATGGGGCCATTTTGGGTGCCCTGCTTCACAAGCTTCATTGTGATATCGTATCGCTTTAGCGGAACCTGAAAGCCATCGATAAGAACAAACCCCTTAAGATCCGCGCTTGTAATAGCTTTCTGCAACGCCTGCCCAAGCGTTTCATCGCTCAAAGCATCAGCAAGGGGCTTTCTGTCAGCCTTACGAGTGCTGGCAACCTCCATGAGATAGCCGAAAACAATCGAAGACATACCTGTGATACCGCAGAACTCTTCTTCGGACATACTGTATGTTTCAACAAAATATGCATAGCGGTCCTCAATGAGCTTCGGCCTTCTACCAAGCTCACGATTAACAATCTGACGGATTCGTTCCTTGGTCATGCCAAACTGCTTGCCAACTTCATCCAGCGTCTTGTTAGAGAAACGGGCCTTTAAGATAGAGGCGGTTCTATCATCAAGCGATCCAATCCACTCTTCAAATCCGCAACCACGAACAGCAAAGCTGCCTGTTTCCTCGTTGAAGTCCCAGCCATATTTAGCTGCAACGACACGAGCTGCCGCTGCCCATTGGGAAGCAGCAGGAATAAGCAGCTGGCCAGACAGAAGGACATCCTTGGTTGTAGCATTCTGAGCAAAGACTTCAAGAAGATATACCAGTCGCTCTTCTGTTGCAATTTCATTCCAGAACGCATTTACGACGCCTGCTGCCCCGGCTGCAGCAAAGGGGAGCATAAACACAACGAAGGAGTCGCGATTGACGAACTTACCTTCGGGATCAATGGATTCATAGGCATCGGCAACAGCAGCAATGCTCTCCTCGTCGTATCGGGAGCAAAACTCTTGCAAGGACATCGGCCCGATTTCAACCCGGGCAACTCCATACGAATCGCGCCAGGACTTGATTGCATCAAGCGCAATCTGGTATTTCTTGAGACCAAACCCCCGTATCTCCAACAACTCGTCCTGGCTCTTGGCCTCAAACTGAGAGACAGTCGAAATACCCGACCCAACTAGCCTTTTCAACGTTGGCTCATGAGATAAAATGTCAACCAATCGGGCATCGGTAGGCTTTTCGCGACTTGCTGCATCCTCTGAGGTAGTGAATTCCGAAGCAAGTTCCGGCGCCTTGACCACAAACCCCAAGGGATCAAACAAGTACTCCTTGGAGCCAGAAAGAGTCTGCAAAGTAGCAATCTGCTCGGCGTTTTTAAGGCAAGGCGCGTCGGAGGCACCTTGCCCCACTGCGGCAATCAAAACGGAACGTACGTGGTCAGAAACATCAAGGTCATCGAAACGTGATATTAGCTCGCCAATCGTAGCAACTCCCGCAAGCTTAGCTTTGGTGATAGAGTTCTTTTTGCATGGAAGAGCATCGACCAAAGACCAGGAAAGCAGCGGGTCAGATTCCGCGGATGGCTTCTTCGCCGGCTCTACAACAGCGCTTTTAGCGTCATCGAATTCAGCGTATTCGGGCCAAGGTCGCTCGAAAGAGTCGTCCGTGGGGACATCGTCCGCAAGCTCTGGCCACGGCCACTTGGGCATGTCGTCCGCGGGGACATCGTCCGCAAGCTCCGGCCACGGCCACTTGGGCATGTCGTCCGCGGGGACATCGTCCGCGAGTTCCGGCCACGGGCGTTCAGGGCAGGTTTCTTCCTCGACTTTTAAGTCATCGGTCTGCTCTACGGCATCCACGGCCTCTTCGGACTTGATTGCCTCTTCAGGTTCGATATCGTTTTCCGATATTTCACCAATATTAGCCTCGCACGAAGGAAGGCGCGTTTCCCCGAGGTTTACGCCATCTGATCCTCCGTTTTCAGAAAGCAGCATGATTCCCTCATTGGCAACAGAGATTCTTCCCTCTAGAGCCAATTGATCCACCACCGCATTTAAATCGCTTTGCTTATCCCTTGCCACAAGCAATCCAAGCAGATCTGGCTGCATAGGACCATCTGCCGCGCCAAGAATCGTAAGAACCTTTTCCTTCAAATCCATCTGCTCATCCCCACTCAATACGATTACTGGCCCAAACGCACCCCAACGTGGTCGTCCAACTCGGCCATCAGCTTTTTCTTAACATCAGCCAGATAGGCGTCGACCTCTTCCTCGCTATGCAGCGACTTTGCGGGAAGAACCGCACTACGGCTCAGCACCTTGATCTTGGACTGGGGTACAGGAGCGGGCTTGGCAATAGCTCCGCCCGCATCAGCAGACGAGCCGACATTCTTCGCTGTCTCTGCTTTCGTCTTTGCCTGAGCAACCGCGTTGTCGATTTTCTTCAAGCAAGCCTCGTGCCAAGCAATTACTTGGCTACTCAAAGCGTCCAGCTTGGAGCAAGTTTCTGCCTCATGGATAGAACTACGCTTACGAGCAACCTCCATCTCGGCATTGTTCACAATGTGATTTACCTCAGCACGAGCAGCTTCTCCCTCGGCTTCCGCATATTGCTTAATCTCATTAAATGACGCATCCAAGCGACTAAAAAGGTCATTACGTTTTGCGACAACAAGCTTTCCGTAAACATCCTTTACGGTTTGTGTCAGCCTGGGAAGATCCTTGATTTGATCGTAGGGTTTCGGGGATTCAACAATGGCTCGAACCTTTGCAAGCGCCTCCTGAACATCAACGTCACCATCAACGTATGCCCTTTCGTCATGCATTGTGACCACAATCTTATAAGCCTCTTCAAAGATGTTCGCCTGATTGGCGTTAAAGAAGCGCTCGACTGCCTCAAGGTCCTCAACATTGTCCAGAATGTCATCCTCATTGCGATTGAACTCTCGAAGGAACGATTCAGAGTCAGCCTGCTGGCCCAATACTGTCTTCGCCAGATCAATAGCTTGTTCAACCTGGCTTTTTCCAGGGTACGGAATTGATCCGCGATATTTCGCCCGGAGCAAATCATTGTAATGCTCGATCCGCCCGCTCAAACAATCCTTTACGGCTTGAACAAGACCGTCCTCATCGCCTGGAATCTGAATGGTGCTATCGACCTCGCGCAGAAGGTTCTTGGCCTTGGAGGTAATAGCGGCCGCCATAGCCACACGCTTCTTAATGACAGCCTTATCAATCTCGCTTTGCTTGCGAAGATAATCCTTCATCTTGGGGTCGGTTGGCATAACCTGCCCACCGCCATAGGTAACCATAGCGCGTTGATCAGCTATAAGCTTCGCAGCGACCGCAGCAACATCGATTTCACGCCATCCATAAGGCTTAGCCTGGAACGCGCGCTGCACATCGCCCATGCTCGTGGGCTGATGCGTGCGTGCACGTGCCTCAAGATACTTATCCAAGGCATCAATAGCCTCTTCATTGGCTCCGCCCATGCCGTCAATGCTCTGCTGATCGCGTCCCAAAAGAATATCTCGAAGCTGGGCATCGTTTTCAATGGGAGCGCTTATCATGCCAGCTTTAGTGAATGTGCTGTCAACAAGCTCCTCCAGCACGGCCTCAATCTTCTGTTTGACGTTTACAGCACCAAACTGCATAGTATGTCCGTTAACGGACACGCGCGCCTTCACTATGGCGTCTGCAATAAGAGCTTCAGCCTCCGCGCGATTGCTTGCGGCTTCTTTATTTTTCGAAGCAATGATGCGCTGCTTTGTTTCAGGAAGCTGCTGAACGTTCTGAGTTTTTACGTATTTCGCAATCTTTGCCGCGTTATACAAAACATCGTAGTAGTCATTAGCGGTATCGAGAACAACAAGAGCTTGCTCGGTGGACTTCAAGTCAAGCTCAGCATCGGTCGCCTCGCACAACTCGGCGTTTGCCATAGTGATGATGTTGAGCTTCATACCGCCCTGGTTCACTCCGTGAATGGTATCGTCCACGAAGCGGTCAAACGGGAAGTCATTGGCTCCTTTACGAAACTTGCGTGCAGTATAAATCTTGTCAAAGATAAGAGACTTAATGGATTCAATCACCTGGGAGGGATCGACCCGAACATCGCGGATTTCGCGAGCAACGTCTTGTTCTTCATCGGTAAGAAAACTGTAGCGCTCCCCGTTGCGCGCCACGTAATTTTCGCGAACCAGACGATCTAAACTCAGCTTAACGCGCTCTCGAAGAGCAACCTTATCAACGTCTATGTTGTCAATGAGCAAAATGGCAATATTTCCGATAGTTGGTTTAACGTCGCTGATGTAATTAATCAAGTAAAGGGTTTTAAGAACGTCCAAGTCCCAAGGCTGAATGACATAGTCTCCCTCGGCGGCTTTGCGACAACGCTCAAAAACCTGCTTAATACCATGATCAAGCTCTTTTTCGAGCGTATCGAAGAAACGCCAGAATGGAACCAGACAATCTTGGTTGCCGTCTTCTACAGCCTGCGCGGCCTCCTGGTAGCTAGACAGCATTGAACGCTCACCGGTTGACAGACTCTTCCCCTGATAACCGTGTTTACGGATTTCCTTCAAAACATCTGGCATGAGCGTGAACTGATACCCGACAAACGGAAAGCTCTCTACGAACTCGGTCTCGGTTGCATAACCCTTAAGGTCGCCACGAGAATCCTCGAAAGTGAATAGATTCTTCAGAACAGCTGATTTTTCTTGATACTCCCCAGCCAGTTCAATTTTGGCGCTCTGAGTCTTTTCGAGCACGCGCCTCTTGATGACCTCGTCTACGCTGGAAGAAGAGAGGCTGAGGCGAGTAGAGAAACGACCTTGGATTTTCGAAAAGTCCGTTGACACGACAGGCATCATCTCGTCGATGGCTTCCTGGCTGGTGACCACCATCCAAACACGGCCATCACACTTATCGCAGAACTGCTCAACAAGGGTCTGCAGGTTAAGCATGCGACTCACGCCGCTGTTGAGATATTGGCCCATCTCGTCGACCATGAACAAAAGACGGAATTGGCCACCGCACTCGCCCTCACGCCTCTTCGCGTACTCGTTGATATCGTCAACCAGCTCGCCGAAGTCTACGGTAACGTTATCCGCGCTGTCGGCCCAGTCGGTAACGCTCTGGATGCTTAGACCCACAGCGCGGTTTGCCGCCTGCGCAACCTCTTCGCCAAACATATCGTAGCTCTCGCGATCATCAAGCCAAGAAGTGCCAGTGATTTCCTCGTAGGCGGCACGGAATTCTGCCGTTCTGCCGCGATCATCAATCATCTTTTCGAATCGTGCGAGTTTGTAGTCACGCCCGTAGAATCCCAGGTGTTCATAAAAGACTCGGGCTATCGAGCGCAGCACAGCCGTTTCAGAGGTGTCGCCTTCCTTGTAGCCACCTCCTTTTTCGTCAATATTGAACAAGATCGTCTCCGCCGTGACACGCTCTGCAGCGCGGCGAATCTTGGCGTACGTCATGGCGTCATCAAACTTTCCATCGAAATAAGAAACAGCGCTCTTGCCGTTGACGTTTCGGTTCTCAAGCAGATAGCTGAGCATTTTCAGAAAATGGGATTTACCAGAGCCAAAGTACCCTTGAATCCATACGCCAGTGTTTCGTGCGGGATTATCCAAACCACGTTCGTACGCTTCGAAAAAATCATCGAAATGGCGTTGGAGCTCACGCGTGACAACATACTCTTCAAGCTCCTGGGCAATGGTGTCTTCTTCGCCAACGCTGATGACGCCATTGATATAACGATCGATGTCTCGTTCGAACATCTTCTGAATCTGCATGAATGCCCCTTTTCTAAATCAGGTCGAAAGCCCTGTAGTAGTTTCCATCTTTAAGCTTGCCAAAAAGACTCAGCGAGCCTCCATCGTAGGTGCCCGGATAAGCTACGACCACCGGCACGTCGCGCATGACGCTATGCATGTTATTAAGAATATTGTGCACCCGCATGAAAGGGTAAACCTCTCCAACACCAGTGAGGAGAAGCACGTCGCCCGGCTGATGAGGCTGCCAATCCATGGCAGCTACAAAGGCCTCGGGTGTTGCAATGCGCTGAATCTGCTTCAGTAGACCGTCCTTGCCGCGTTTAATCTCCTGAACAGGAAGTTTCTCAAGGACCCGCTTTGCTTCGGCGATAGCCAGGAGAACATCATAGAGGTTGCGCACAACGATGTTTGCCCTGATTCTTCCATCGCCCAGCTTACCAAGATCGGCGTCTGCAACAAGCCCTTTGAAATAACTTCTTGCTTCGAGCTCGAGGGTTGGATCGTAGCAAAATGTAAAAATCCCTGCCTCATTACCAAGACCTTTATTGGTCAGAAAATCTGCATCATTAAGGCGTTCGCGCAATGCCACGCATCGACGCTCGAAATCCTGCTGCTGCATTAGAGTAGCCATCTAGAACGCCCCCTGACAATTAAAGGCACCAAGGGCTTCACCGTCGCCTTTTTTTTCAATCGCCTCTCGAACCCCAAGATCCAGGAAGATAGGAATAAGCTCATCGCTGTGCGCATTGGCAAGCATTCCACATTCGATAAGGCACTTGCGTAGAACCTGCTTGATCTTCCCAATCGTGTTGTCCGTAACATCAGCAATGTTTTCGTAGTCCATCTGAAGACGCGTCATGTACGCACCCATCTCAGCAGCGCCCAGAGTATAGTCGAGTTCTTGGAAATGTCGGGCAACTTCGGTTGTCATAAAATGTCGAACTAAAGGATAGGTGCTCATCATTGCATAGAGATTGGCTTGAGCGGCAGCCTCGGGATCTCCCTTTGCGATGATCTGAACAATAGCGTCACTCTTGACGGCATTGATTCTCTTTATGCAAACACGTGCAATATTGCCAACCATGCGCTCGGTCGGGTACTGAATCAGATTCTCGGACTTTACCTTCTCGGCGATTTCGCCGTCAGAAAGCTCATTGAGTTTCAATTGGCACACAACGCGCATCTCGCGAAGCAAGAACTGCTCACGAGTGATGCACGCTCCCTCAAGCCTTGGCACCGTTATCCACCTCCCCGAGCAACTCCATGTTTGAGACGATGTCGGCAGCTAGCACTTGAGTGATATAAGCAGAAACACTCACGCATTTTTCTTCAGCGATTTGCGTGACAGCATCTTTCATCTCCGGAGTAACTGCAAAAATAATTCGCTCACTTTTTTTGCCATTTAGGACAGTCTTTCTCAGAACCTTTTCATCAGGCATACCATGCCCCTTTCAAACGGCATAATCTTTATATAAAACATCATACCAGCCTTAAGGATATTCCGAAGAAGAACTAAAGATTTACGGTGTGCAATTTATGCAAACAAAGCAGGAGTCCTCTGTCGCAAGCTCCACCAGATGCTGTCAAAATCCAGCCAAAAACGCGCCTGTCATTTCGCCAACAGACAGCAAGAATACTGCCGGGTAGCCAACGAATTGGACTGTCTTGTTGAATAACATCCTCGGGTTCGGGTACCCGCATTTCCTCGCATCCGCGCAATCGAACCACCCGCAATCGTGGCGTGCAAGAGCCTTCAAGACCTCCGTTTTCGTAATGTGCACATAAGACGAGCTCGGTTCATATGTCCACCGAACCCGAAAATGGAAAAAGCACCATTTCCCAAACCATATTTTTTATTCGAATCCGGAAAACCGAACCGTTATCGTCCAATTGGCGCGCCCGCTGAAGACACTACAATCCCAATCGGGTCCTAAGATCTTGAGCAATGATTACGTTGAGCGCATCCTCATATTTTCGCAACAGACACTCAATATCCTTTTCAAATTGCTCACAACATCGCGAGGCAGGACGACCTCCATGAGCTTTAGCATAGCTGCATAGTCGTCATTTCCGACCCTTGCGCAATAGAGACGCTCATCGTGCGCACAGATTTCTGAAATGCGTAAGCACATCGTATGCCCTAAGCACCTCATATGGGGTAATCTTTTTGTCGCCTTTCACGCGAAGCGTGGTCTTGAATAAAGCGTGGTCTTGAATAAATATCTGCAAACAGAATTCTGGTCGCCCCTCTTCGGTAGTTTTCACGCAATAGAACGGTAGAGGCTTCTACGCCGACACGCATACCTCTAGATTCGAGAATACGAATTTGCTCATCGATGGTTTTGAATTCCTTCAATGCGGTCCCCTTATAAAATCAGAGGGCCGCTGGTTGTACCCAGCGACCCTCTTTTGTCCCTGCCTCACGTAGAGTCCACAAGGACTGTATCACTGAAATCATTTTAAACTATAAACTCATTGACATGGACAACAATTTGATGAAATCCAAGCACTTTCAAACAAGTCCAAGAAAAGTAAATTTGCAAGTTCATCCGAGGCCTTACGTTTCATAAAGGACGCTTCCCCCGAGACACTAATTGCGCGCACCTACCAGCCCGAATACCAGCACGAAGGAATACGAATCGTAGACGCCGCCGATTGGCTGAGCAACCCCATTCCCCAAAAGGAGTAAATTCGCAGTTTTGGGGAATGGGGGCGTGCTTCGATAAAAACGGCGATTCGACCACCGAATATCGTCGATTTGCCTGAGTTTATCCCCTGTTTTCCAACAAGGACGGTTCAAGAGCGCAAGCGCACATCCAATCCGTCCTCACGCGCGGGACACCTCTCGGCCACCTTGAAGGTGTCAATGCAGTCGTACCCCCGCAAGCGGCACCTTGTCAGAAATTGGAGCCGAATGTGCAAAATATTCCTGTTCGGGGTACTTCGTAGGGCGGTTATGGCTCGAACGGCACCGCTTAAGTTGGAGCATATCGGCAAAAGCCCAGGTCGCAAATCGCCGATGGCAGACAAATAAGATTCAACGTTCTATCCACCTACCCCGAACAGGAGTATTTTGCACATTCGAACCGAAAAAACGACAACATGCCCCGTAGGGTCGGATCATGCGGCCCCAAAAGACCCATCACGCCGCAAAACCGCCACGCGCACCCAAAGTCCCGGCACGCCGCAAGACTGCAACGCCCACCCAAAGCCTCGCCACACTGCATCGGGGCGCAAAAAATCCGAGGCACGCACGGCACCTCGGATCCGAATGCTCGATTGCTGGCAAAAGACGCGGCAGCGTCAGACAATCGCGACAGCAACCCTTACCAACCCCAAAAGCAGGCAAAAGCAAGTCTGAACCAACCGTTGCGAAGGCGCGCCCCAAGCCAACTGCTACGAAAACGCACCTCCAGCCAAGCCGGCTACACCAATCGCACGCCGGCGTCGGGACCGGGGGTAATGGAATAGACTTCCTCGACGTGCATCCAACACACACCCTTGGAATAGTAGTCGTAACCCATGGAGCTTAGAATCTGATGAACCTGCGCAGCAATGGCTTCATAGCGCGGACCCTCGTTTTCATACACCACGGTGCCTTTGACCTGATAACCATGCGTTTCATCCCACACGCTCACGGACATTTTCGGGTTTTCCCGCAAGTTCGCCAACGTCTTATTCAGGTACTGATCGGAAATCATAATCGTCTCATCATCGTACGCTTGCTTCATTGAGCAGCACACCACGTTGGGCACACCGTTGGCATCGCACGTAGCTACCGCAGCGGCATATACGTTGTTGATCAAATCCATGCAATCCTGAGGCATTTTCGCCATAACGAATCCCCTTTCATCTGCGATTCCGTCACCCGCGCAAACTGCGCACCCACATAAAAACAACGCGTGAACCGGGCACCAAACGTTGCAACGCGCGAAACCTTTTCCGCTACTCGCGCAAGTCGCACCCAGAAAAACACGCATCTTTTGCCGCACATTCTATCACGAACCATCGGGGAATCGCCGCGTCGCGGCACCCTTAGCCCGCAGCACACGCCGCGCGAGACCGCCGATGCCTCGCAGCAGAAAGCTGAAAAGGTAACAAACACGTGCCCAAAGCACGACACGCGGCGCAGCAATAAAACGCGGGATTATAATTTTCTTACCAGCATAGAACACGCATCAAACGAAAGGCGGACGCACCCATGACGAACAAGCACTATTCAATCATCTTCAGCAGCGTGACAGGCAATACCAAGCTGCTGGCCAGCGCCATCCGCGACGCACTGCCGCAAGAAAACTGCGACTATTTCGGCACCAGCTCCAACAGGGAAACCCCCACATCAGAACTGCTTTTCATCGGCTTCTGGACCGACAAAGGCACCGCGGACGAAAACACCCTGAACCTGCTGAAAGCACTCCACGACAAGAAAATCTTCCTGTTCGGAACGGCGGGATTCGGCGGAAGCGAAGAGTACTACCAAAAGATTCTGGCCAAAACAAAAGAAACCATCGATGCCAGCAACACAATTGTCGGCGAATACATGTGCCAGGGCAAAATGCCCTTGTCCGTAAAAGAGCGCTACGTGAAGATGATCGAAGAGCACGGCCACAAGCCGAACCTGGACGCCCTTCTTGAAAACTTCGATAGCGCGCTTTCACACCCAGATGCAAACGACCTGGAAAAGCTGAAAGAGCTGGTGGCGGCGCAATAACGCCGACAGGCGCCCGCGACGCCAACCCTCACCCACGTAAGGGAGCGGGCAAAGGGACAGCAGCACCAGTGCAGGCGCGGGCACGGACGCAAGCACCCCGCGACGCCATTGCAGCCCAACCGCGCGCAGGAAAAACATGCAGCTCAGCAACATGAACGCACCAGCGCCACAGCAGCTACTACGCAAAAACCAGCCGTCCGCGCATAAAAATATGAACGCCCTTCGCTTTTTTGAAGGGCGTTTTTTGAAGCCTCTCACACCCGCACCCCGAACCAAACTTGCGTGGTATCATGCCCCGATAAACACCGATAAACACGAGCACAACCAAAGTAACGGGAACAAAAAGCCAACGGATATAACCCGAAAAGTAATCATTTATGCAAGTACTGACGCAGCTGAGAGAAAAAATCAATAACCGGCCCCGCAAAGAGCGCCCGCAGAAAATGCACAAGCCCAGCTTCCTGGCGCGCGTTGTCACGCAATGGTGCAACCGCCTGCTGGGTGCCGCGCGCGATCGCTCCTTCCACGAGGAAGATCAGGAGTTCGAGGCCAACCAAACCAGCCGCGACTACATTTGGAACATTATCGGCATGGGCATGTGGGGCGTGGTCTTCCCCACCTTGACCATCATCGTCACACAGCTTTCCGGCGCCGAACAAGCAGGCATGTTCTCCATGGCCTACGTTGTTGCAATGCTGCTTTTGATTGTGGCGCATTTCGGCATTAGAACGTACCAGGTCAGCGACGTTTCCGAAACCTATGCGTTCTCGGAATACCAGATAAGCCGCGTTATCACGTGCTTGCTGGCCATTATGATTGGCGCCACGTATTGCGCCGTGCGCGGCTACGACCAAACAATGAGCACGCTATGCGTAAGCCTGGTTGTCTACAAGGCAATCGATGGATTGGCCGATGTCTACGAAGGCCGTTTGCAGCAAGTGGGCAAAATGTACCTGGGCGGCGTGAGCGTTTTCGTGCGCGCGCTGCTTTCCTTCGTCTCCTTCACCATCACGCTGCTTATCACGCGCTCGCTTCCCACGGCAAGCGTTGTCATGGCGGTGTTCGCCGGCGCATCCACGCTCTTCTTGACCATACCGCTTGCTTACTTCGAAACCGAGCAATCGGCGCGCCCTCGATTCAGAGCCGTGCTTAGCCTGTTCAAGCAAAGCTGGCCTCTGTTCGCCGCGCTGTTCATGTATTCGCTCATCGACAACATGCCAAAATTCGTCATGGAAGGCATGCTTGGCTACGACAACCAGCTTTACTACAACGTTCTGTACTTCCCTGCCATGTTTATCCTGCTCACGGGGCAAACCGTCTACAAGCCGATGCTCGTGAAAATGGCGAAGACGTGGCACGACCCAGAAAAGCGCCGGCGCTTCGACCTGATTATCATTGCCGCGCTTTTGGGCATTGCCGCGTTCGCTTTTGTTGTGGTGCTCCTGATGCACTGGGTTGGCTTGACCATCTTCAGCTTCTTGTATGGCATTGACTTTACCCAGTTCAGAGAAGCATCCACCATCATGGTTATATCGGGCGGCATTATTGCGGGCATCGACTTCCTGTATCAGGTGATCACCATTCTGCGCCGCCAACACGATGTCATCATCGCCTACCTGGTGGCGTTCATCCTTGCCCTGTTCACACCCATGCTGCTTATCCACTACGCCGGCCTGAACGGCGCCGTTACCAGCTACCTGATTACCATGACCGTGCTGTTTATCCTTATGCTATGGATTTACTTCCGCATTAGGTTCGACAAAACCCTGGGAAGCGAAGCAGAAGACGCCGAAGAAGAACCCGCGCAGAGTCCGCTTGACGAACGCGTGGCGGCACGCCGGGAAAGCCGTCAGGCACGCAGTGGCGTTTCGGGGGCCGCAACGATTGCTCCGGACACTGCGTCCGCACGGCACAGCGCTCGACCTGTTGCATCGTACGAAGCACGACGCAACACTCGACCTGGCGCCAATAGCGGCAACAGTGCTCGCCATAGCGGCAATGTCGGCAACGCCAACGGCGTCAACGGCAGCAACGGCAGCGCGGGCGTACCGCGCACGGCACGCCACGAAGCTCCGCGCAACACGCAATACGGCATCCGCCGCAGCGGCGGAAACGCTGCCAGCAACAGTACTGCGCAATCTGCGCCTCGTCACGGAAACCGCCGCCAAGACCAGTAAAGAAAGCAGCACTTCCAAAGAAGCGCCGCCACAATAAATTCGCAGGCCAAAGGCTCAATCGATTAGCCACCACTGAGCCACTACCAAGCCGCTACCAAACCACTACCGAGCTACGCGCTTATGTAAATCGGAAGCAATACGGTCAATCTCGGCGCTGTAATCGGCGCACGCGCGCAAATCGTGCCGCACTCCATCGTCAAGCGCGGGGTTATCTTTCTTGTAACAAACTTTGTGCTCGAAACTCGCCCATGAATCCATGCTGAGCGTGCGCATTTGGACCTCAACGGGCATCATGCGTTTCTCGCTGTGCAGGAAAATGGGCACGCGCACGATAAGATGAAGGCTGCGATATCCGTTTGGCTTGGGGTTGGCAATGTAGTCCTTCTTCTCCAAAAGCTCAATGTCGTCCTGACCAACAAATGCATCCGCTAAATCGTACACTTGGTCAAGAAACGTGCAGATAACACGCACGCCCGCCACATCGAACAGGTTCTCTTCAATGCCTTCCGGCGTAATAGGGAACCCCTTGCGAATGAGCTTCCCCACAATGCTTTCCGGCGACTTCACCCTGCTTTTGATGTTCTCAATGGGGTTGCCCTCGGCAAAAATCGACAAGTCCTGATTGAGCACGCGAAACTTTGTTTCAACCTCCATCAACGCGCACCGATAATACCCCATGAGCTTGCGATACGCATACAGCTGCTCGGTCGCCCACGCCGCTGTGAGCTGGGGTGCCTGCGCTGATAACGCATGACGCAACTCATTGAGCATCGATGCGTCATTCGAAACCAGCCCCGTGGCCAACCCCGCTATTGAATCGATCGCCGATGTTTCCGACGTTTCCGTTACCATTGCTTATCTCTCCTTTTCATCAAAAAGCATCGCCCGCATCATCCGCGAAAGGCACCGAGAAGAAACGCCTTGCGTCGCCCCGGCGAAGAGTGTTGCGACGCGGCGCTGCCACCCCTGCGAAGCCCCAAAAGCCGATCGCGTGCCGCCACCACGGCGAAGGGCGAATCCCCTATCGCGAGACACTCATGTACGCTGGGCGAATAATCTTGCTTGAAGTAATCAGCTCTTCAATGCGATGCGCGCTCCAGCCCACAATGCGGGCCACGGCGAAAATAGGCGTGTACAGCTCGCGCGGAATACCCAACATCTCGTACATAAATCCGCTGTAGAAGTCAATGTTCGGGCTGGTCACCTTGCCGTTACGACGGCGTTCCGATATAAGCGCCGGAGCAATCCGTTCGACCGCCTGGTACAAGTCAAGATCCTTCGTGCGTTCTTTTTCCTTAGCCAGCATTTCAACGTAAACACGGAAAATGCGTTCGCGCGGGTCGGAAAGCGTATAAACCGCATGGCCCATACCGTAGATGAGGCCCTGATGATCGAACGCCTTCTTGTCCAAGATTTCGCCCAGATAGGAACGAATCTCGTCCTCGTCTTCCCAATCACGCACGTGCTCGCGAATATCGTCCATCATTTCGGCCGCTTTAATGTTCGCACCGCCATGACGTGGGCCCTTGAGCGATGCCATTGCCGCAGCGAACGTGGAATACGTATCCGAACCCGAAGACGTAACAACACGCGTGGTGAACGTGGAGTTATTGCCGCCGCCGTGCTCCATGTGCAGAATAAGCGCCGTATCCAAAACCTTTGCCTCTACAGGGGTGAAAGACATATCGGGGCGCAACATGCGCAGCAGGTTTTCCGCCGTGGAGAAATCCTTGTTGGGGCGGTGGATGTACATGCTGTCATAATTAATGTAATGGTTGTATCCGTTATAGGAGTACGCCGCCAACAGAGGCATGCGCGCAATCAGCTGGATGCACTGACGAATAACGTTTTCCACGCTGGTGTCTACCGCGCGCTCATCATAGGCGGAAAGCGCCAGCAAACTCCTGGTAATAGTGTTCATAACGTCGCGCGAAGGCATGTCCATAATGGTGTCGCGCACGAAAAACGGCGGCAGCTCACGACAGCTTGCAATAACTTCCTTGAAGCGTTGTTCCTGTTCGGCAGAGGGAAGCTCGCCCGAAAGAAGAAGATGTGTAACGCGCTCGAACCCCAATTGGTCACCCAGCGAAGTAATAAGCTCCTCTATAGTATGGCCGCGATACCACAAACGCCCTTGGTCGGGAACCTTTTGAGCTCCTTCAACTTTTGACGAGCTGATTTTCGAGATATTCGTAAGACCGGTCAGAACACCGTTTCCGCGTTCGTCGCGCAAGCCCAGGTTAACGCCATATTCCTCGTAAAGACGCGGCGAAATGCTGTCGTTTTGCAGGCAGGCGGCAAGCAAATCCTGCGCGTAGGCGGTGCAGGCAGATGAATCATTCTGAATCATCGGCTCCCCCTTCCTCCAGCTCAACCTCGATAACAGTTTCCATTTGCTTCATAAGATTCAGAAGGCTCATAAGGTTGCTAATGCCGAAACGCTGGATAACGCCGCTATAATATTTAGCCAGGTGGCTACGTTGCGCAACCAGGAATTCTTGACCCGAATCAGTCAAGGTCACATACGTGCCTTCACTTCCGTCGCCATCGTGGCCCCAGTTGACCAGGCCGCGATCACGCAGATGCCCAATTCGCGATGATGCCCGTCGTATGGGGATATGCATTTTGTCCGATATGTCGCGCAAGTACACGCGACCGCCATAGATGTCGGCTAAAGACGACTCCTCTTCAATCACCAAAAGAGCAATATAATCAATGAGCTCCACACCAGCGCTCAAGCCCGACTTGCTGAAATGGTACTTGCGCAAGGCAATTTCGTCGCAGATTTTAAGGATATCGACGTCCTGAAGCGGGATGGATGGACGCAGCTTTTCCTTGACAACACCCTTATCACTTGTCGCAGTAAGGTCCAGTGAATTCGTGGTCATATCGTCCATCGCATTAGCCCCTCTCTTCGCTATAGTATTGCTAAGCTCCTAAAAAACGCACTCTATCAGCCGCTTTGGCTTTGTCGGCTTTATTTGATCCATTAAGCACTCAACCCTGAACGGCGAATCAACGGCGCGCTTTCCGCAGCCGCACCAAGGCGCTTAAGCCATTGGTAAAAAGATACCATGCCTAAAGCCACGTTCAGTCAACCGTTGCATGACGCTTTTACAACATCAGCGAAACGCACGCCCCGGGCGGCCTTCAAGTGCCGCAAAAGCTACGATTGCGCAATCTTCAGCTCCGCTGCCTTTTCCGCCAGCGCCGCAATGCCACCGGTAACCGCAGCACCCGTAAGTATCGAGATGTTCTCTATGGGAAGGTCAGGGTCGGTCGATAGCAAATGATGATAAACGGCAAGGAACCCTGAGCAGAAATATGCGATGAAAATGTCCAGGTAGGGACCCAGTTCTCCTGACAGGCCCAACGCGTTATTCTCCTTGAGCACGTCCGCCAAAAACGGCTTCAAACGATCCACCAGTCGATCGGTATTGACGCATTCTAAAATCTTTGTCCTTCGGTCGAAATTCAGAAGGATCTCTTCGCACAGCACCGATAAAAACGCTCCCGCATCAATGCGCCCGTCTTTACCCAGCGGAATCGAACGCAGCGTTTCGCCGACATTTGCCATTTCCCTGCGAAGAAGCTCATCGACAAGATCGTCGATGGAACCGTAGTGCAAGTAGAACGTTTTGCGGCTGATTCCAGCGCGCTTTGTAAGCATGGTCACGGTGATTTTGGAAAGCTCTTTTTCGGAAAGCAGCTCGTCGAACGCTGCGAAAATTTGGGCTTCCGTCCTTTGCGAACGAGGGTCAGACGCGAATTTATCAGGCATTTCGTCCTTCGCTTTCTTCGTCTTTTCCTTTTTCTCTTTCGCCTCTTTTACCACCATACAAATCGCCCCCAGCAAATTGTCAGAATCGTAACGTTTTTATTTAATACACGCTTTTTGCTACTTTGGTAATTGAAGTTTCTGCTTTTTGTCAGTACATTTACACTGTGTATTATGCCACAGTGAGTATTTGTAGGCATGAAGAATTTCAGGTCTTTTGAAAGCAAAGGAGCATGTCATGAAAGCCACCGACCAAATCAAGCGCGCTGCCATGATGAAAACCGTGGACTATTTGCTAGCCGATCCTGAGAAAAACATCTGCAACATCATGAACATGCTGGACAAAGTTGCACCCGCAGATGTCTTCCCCACCCAGCGCGAAACCTTCAAGAAAGTCATTGCCGAAAAGAACAACTGGTATGAACTGATCATGAAGATTTTCGACTTGAACCCCGAGTTCCGCAACGAGTTCCTGAAGAACTTCATTGTCGATGGCAACCTGATGGCATGGCCGAAGCAGGAAGAAATGCGCGAGAAGCACCAGTGCAACATTCCGTGGGCCATTCTGCTTGACCCCACAAGCGCCTGCAACCTTCATTGCACTGGCTGCTGGGCTGCCGACTACGGCCACAGCCTGAACCTGACCTACGAAGACATTGACTCCATTATCAATCAAGGCGTTGAACTGGGCACTCACGTATACATTTACACGGGTGGCGAACCCATGGTACGCAAAAAGGACCTCATCCGCCTGTGCGAAGCGCACCCCGACTGCGCGTTTCTGTGCTTCACTAACGCAACGCTTATCGACGAAGAATTCTGCCAGGACGTCCTGCGCGTGAAGAACTTCGTGCCCGCCATTAGCGCGGAAGGCTCCGAGGAAACCACCGATGCGCGCCGCGGTGCCGGCACGTACCAAAGCATTGTAAAAGCCATGAAGCTGCTGAAGTCCCACGGCTTGCCATTCGGCATTTCCGCGTGCTTCACCAGCCAAAACGCTGAAAGCATTGCCAGCGAGGAATATTTCGACTGGCTGATTGAGCAGGGCGCGCTGTTCTGCTGGATCTTCACGTACATGCCCGTTGGCTCCGATGCCGCGCCCGAGCTTATGCCCACTGTTGAGCAGCGTATCCACCTATATAACTTCGTGCGCGAAATGCGTTATAAGAAGCCGCTGTTCACGCTGGACTTCCAAAACGATGGCGAGTTTGTAGGCGGCTGCATTGCCGGCGGACGCCGCTACCTGCACATCAATGCTGCAGGCGATGTTGAGCCGTGCGTGTTCATCCATTACTCTAACGCGAACATCCACGAAAAGTCCCTGCTGGAGTGCTTGAAGTCCCCCATTTTCATGGAGTACTACAAGAACATGCCGTTCAACGACAACTTGCTGCGCCCCTGCCCCATGCTGGAGAACCCGGAGTGGCTGCCCAAGCTGGTCGAAGCCTCTGGAGCAGAATGCACGAATCTGACTGCACAGGAAAGCGCCTGCGAGCTGTGCTCGAAGTGCAAGACCTTCGCTGAAGAATGGAAGCCTGTTGCAGAGCGTATGTGGGACGACCCCGCCGATCCCCGCTTCGAGGCGCGCAAGGATTCCAACATTGGTATGGCGAAGACGGACTTGACCCGTTTCGAGGCACTTGGCCGCACCATCAAGCGCGACTAGTAAGAAGAACAAAGCTGACCAGCGCATACAAAACGGCTCAGAGCCAAAACCAACAAGCGCGTCTTCGCCTGTTATCGGGTGGGGGCGCGCTCGCGTTTTATGCGCCGAACGGGATTAGAGCACGCCGGAACGCCACGCCGCGAGAGCTTTGAGCGCCATAAAACCCGAAACGACCTTGCGTTTTACCTCCATTTTACAAACCTTTGAAAAGCAGCTTACAAACACGCCGTATACTCAAAAGCAAGAAAATGCAAAATGGATAAGAATGCACAAGAGGAAACATCATGAAGCAGGGGATTATCGACATCGGCTCGAACTCAATCCGATTGACCGTTTACGAGGTGGATGGACACGCCTTCCGGATTTTATTCCGCGAGAAAGTAATGGCTGGCCTTGCAAGCTACGTGGAAGATGGGGCACTCAGCGCCGAAGGCATCGAGAGCGCCTGCAGCGGCCTGCTGGAATTTCGCGCCACGCTGGAAACGTTGGAAATCGATAACGTTGCCGTATTTGCAACGGCGTCGTTACGCAATATCTCAAACACTGAACAAGCGCTCGCAATCATCCATGCGGCAACCGGTTTTTCGGTGGATGTCATCAGCGGCGAAGAAGAAGCACTTCTGGGCTATACCGGCGTCATGAAGGACCTGCGCATTGAAAGCGGCGCATTTCTTGACGTTGGCGGCGCCAGCACGGAAGTCGTGTCGTTCGAAGAAGGCGTTGTGACCGACTCCGCCAGCTACCCTATTGGATCGCTGAGCCTATATAAGCGCTGCGTGAAAAACATTTTGCCGGGCGAAGGCTCCCTTCAGAAACTACAGGGAGCCATTAGCCAGACCATTGACCCGCACGAGAACAACGTTTCTCCCCGCGTGTTGGTGGTGGGCGTGGGTGGAACAGCGCGCGCAACGCTAAAGTTAGCGCGCCATTACTTTAACTTGCCCAAGAGCAGGCAAGGGATAACGGCTGAACAGCTTGATGAGCTCACCGCGTTTCTGTGCAGCGGCACAAAAGATGCCACGAATCTGATTTTGCGGCACGAAGCGGACCGCATTCACACGCTTATCCCCGGCATGCTCATTCTGCAGCATGCATTTCACCTGTTCAGCGCCCAGCAGCTGATTGTTAGCAAATACGGAGTACGAGAAGGTTACTTATGTCAGAAAATACTCAACGCGAATACGCTTACACCCAAAACCGAGAACTAAGCTGGCTGCGTTTCAACCGTCGCGTGCTTGAAGAAGCATCTGACGCAAGCGTACCCGCGCTCGAGCGTTTGAAGTTCATCTCGATCTTCTGCAGCAACTTGGATGAATTCTTCATGATTCGCGTAGGCAGCTTGTTTGACATTACGCGCATCGACCCGCTTAAAACCGACAGCCGCACCGGCTGGACCGCCGACAAGCAGCTCGACGAGGTCTACAAGACTATCCCGGGATTGCTGGCCATGAAGGAGCACATCTACACCGCCGTGGCGCAAGAGCTCGAGAAAAACGGCATTTGCGACGTGCCCTTCGACGAATTGACCGCCGACGAAACAAAACGCATCAATCGATTCTTCCGCACGGACATGTTGCCGGTGCTTTCGCCTATCCTTGTTGGGCCGAACCATCCGCTGCCCCACCTGGTGAATAAACGCCTGTACGCCGCTGCCCTGCTGGAACACAAGAAAGAAAAGGCCGTTGGAATCGTGCCGCTTCCAGGCAGTCTGCCGCCGTTTGTCATGCTGCCCAATGGCAAGCGCTACATTCGCACCGAGAACATTCTTCTGCATTGGCTGCCAACTCTGTTCGATGCATACTCCATAAAAGAAAGTTGCGTTTTGGCGGTCACACGCAATGCCGACATCAGCTTTGATGACGAGAAGTTTGAAGACAACGAAGAAGATTATCGCCATCAGATGAAGAAGCTGCTCAAACAGCGCGATCACCTGGCAATCGTGCGCCTGGAGCTGAGCTGCCCCGTGTCGGAGACCTTCCGCGAGAAGCTTATTTCCCTAACACGTGTAAAACCGCAGCAGATGTTCGTGGATCGCTGCCCTCTTGCCATGGGTTACGCATATGACCTGACAGACAGTTTGCCCAAAGACCTTGCAGCAAAGCTTTCCTACCTGCCTCATAAGGGAAGATGGGCTATAGATCTGCATCAGGGACAATCCATCATGGCTCAAGTGCAACAAAAAGATCACCTGCTGCACTTCCCCTATGACACCATCGATCCGTTCTTGCATCTCTTGAACGAGGCCGCTGAAAACCCGAATGTTCTTTCCATTAAGATCACCATCTACCGCTTGGCAAAAACTTCAAAAATTGCGCAGGCACTTTGCCGCGCGGCAGAGCACGGCAAAGAAGTGCTGGTGCTTATGGAGCTGCGTGCGCGCTTCGACGAGGAAAACAACTTGACTTGGGCACAAATGCTCGAAGAGTCGGGCTGCCAAGTGGCGTATGGCGCCGAGGGCTTCAAATGTCACAGCAAAGTGTGCCTGATCACGCTACGCAAAGGCAACAAGACAAGCTACATCACGCAAATCGGCACAGGCAATTACAACGAGAAGACAAGCGCACTCTATACCGACTTGAGCCTGATGACGGCCTCGCGCGAGATTGGCGAAGACGCTTCGGCGTTCTTCCGCAACATGCTGGTGAACAAGCTCGATGGCACCTACGAGCAGCTGCGTGTTTCGCCTTTGGGCATCAAAGAGCTGCTGCTTGAGCAGATTGACCGCCAAATTGAGCTGGGCGAACAAGGCTACGTGTGCATCAAGGCAAACTCTGTGACCGAGCGCGATATCATTGACAAGCTTGCGCAGGCATCGCAGGCGGGCGTAGAGGTGCAGCTTATCATTCGCGGCATTTGCTGCATTTTGCCCGGCGTACCCAAATACACCGAGAATATCCACGCGAACAGCGTTGTTGGGCGTTTCCTGGAACACAGCCGCGTGTACCTTTTCGGTAAAGGCGACGATGCTCTGATGTATATTTCGTCGGCTGATCTGATGGCACGCAACTTGAACCGTCGCGTGGAGATTGCCTGTCCCGTCAACGACCCGCGCTTGCGCTGCCAGATTACCTGGATGCTTGAAGCGCAGATGAGGGACACGGCAAAAGCAAGCATCATCCTTTCCGATGGCACGTATTGCCGCAAGAGCAGCGCCAACGCATTCGATTCGCAGACATTCTTCATGGAGCATCCGCTGCAAGAGGCAACCGGATGCGAAGAAAACGATAGCGATGCGCCCTGCGGTGCGGCAGCATACCTGAAAGCGCTAAAGGAGCTGCCCCGCAAGCTGTTTGCACGCTTCCGCGGGTAATGTTGCTGAAAAATAACAAGTAGAACCAAAATGGCACATTGGCGGCATTATCGCCTGCTAAATACCCGGAATTGCCAGCGGCGTGCCCTCTACGTTGACAACTTTGAACGGTATATCGTACGTATCGGTGAGCGCTTGGGAGCTTACGGCATCCAGGCCGCCCTGCGCCACCGCCACGCCATCGCGTACCAGCAAGAATCGGTCGCAAAAACGCAGCGCCAGGTTCACATCATGCAAAACCAGAATGGTAGCCAGGCCTTTTTCTAACGTCAACGCACGAATGGCCTCAAGAACCTCGAGCTGATTCTTGGGGTCAAGCGCGCTGGTCGGCTCATCCAGAATCATGATTTCCGGCTCTTGCGCTATAGCGCGCGCAATGAACACTTTCTGACGCTCGCCGCCGGAAAGCTCGTCGCAATAGCGATTCGCATACGCCTCTAAGTTCAAAGAAGCAATGGAGCGCGAAACGATTTTTCTGTCCCGTTCCGTAATTGACCAGGTGATATGCGGTTTTCTCCCTAAAAGCACCTCATCGTAGACGCTTAAATGCGGAACCATCTGCTGCTGGGCGACGTACGCGATATGCTGGGCAATCTCGCGACGCGACATGCCCGATAGCAGCTCATTACCCACGCGAATACTTCCCGCTGCGGGGCGTGTGATGCCCGCGAGCAAGTCAAGCAGCGTTGATTTACCCGCGCCGTTATTGCCCAAAATGCCTAAAACAGAGCCCGCTTTCGCTTGCACGCTCAAGTCGCGAAAGACCGGCTGCGAGCAACGGGGATACGTATAGCTCACCTCATGAGCAACCAGCAAGGCATCTACCTGCGCAAACGCATCGTGATGATGCACGGGAATCGCATCGCCTGCGTGGCTTTCGCGCGCAGAATCGCGTTCAATCATGCCTTCCTGCGCAGGCGTTTGCTCCAGCTTGTGCTCGTGGGGAACGTCTCCGCCCTCGTGCACGTGATAGTGGCTGTGAACCGTTCCATCGGCATGCTGGTGCGTGTGGGCGTGGACAACATTCGATTCCTGGGACAAGTCGCCATCCTGTTGAAACTTTTGCTCTTCGCTCATCGCTTAAACCCCCGATACAAAAGCACCAGGAAAAGCGGTGCACCCAAAAACGATGTAATTGCGCCAATCGGCAGAATGATGGGGCTGATAACCATGCGGGCAAGAAGGTCGCTTCCCAGCATAATCACCGAACCTAGAACAAGCGAAGCCGGCAAAAGGTAACGATAATCGTTTCCCACAATGCGGCGCGCGATGTGCGGCGCAATAAGGCCAATGAAGTTGATCAGACCCACAAACGACACAATGGATGCCGCCATAAGCGATGCCACCGCAACGCCCAGCACGCGCGTTTTCTGCACGTCAACGCCCAATCCGCCCGCCACGTGACCGCCGTTTTGCAGCGCGTTGTAATTCCAACGGTTCGCGAAGAAATACACCGCGCACGCAATGTTAACCACCGTCATGAACCCAAGTTGCGACCAAGTAGCGCGGCCCAAATCGCCGAATTGCCAGAAAATCACACGCGTAAGTTCAACGTCGCTTGCAAAGTACTGCAAGATGGTAGACGCACCCGACCACAGGGCGGACAAGGCAACGCCTACCAAGATAATGCTTTCCGCGCGCATTTGCCCCAACTTGGAAAAGGCAAGCACGACCAGGCTTGATACCATGGCGCCCACAAATGCGAAAATCGCCGTGGTACCCATATTGATAGCCGCAGCCGTGCCGCCCAGCGCGGGTACCACCACCAAAATGGCAACAGTTGCGCCGAATGCCGCACCTTGCGAAATGCCCACCGTCGATGACGATGCCAGCGGGTTTTCCAACACGCTTTGCAGCGCCGCACCCGCCAACGCAAGACCGGCTCCCGCTACAATGCCGCAGGCCACGCGTGGAAGACGAATCGATTGCACCGCAGCAACATCGCTCGGCTGCCCTGAACCGAACAGCGCAGCAACTGCCGTGGGAATATCGATGTTCGATGCGCCGCTGGCAAGCTCTGCCGCCGCAATAAAAAGCAGTATGACCAGAAGTACAACAAGCGCAATCTTGTTACGCAGCTCCACATGCTTCTGGTTGCTGGCAATCCTGTCTGCCGCTTGCGCTATGGCAGCATCGCGCGGCAGAGCTTTTCTATTTTCCACGTGACCACTAAAATCCTTCGCGCTGATAGGCGTCGTAGCAATCAAGGCAAACGGGCTTGCCGTTTTGGATGCGCAAGCCGTATTCCGCCGTTGACTCGCCGCACACCGAGCACAGCTGGGAATCAAACAAACGTGCCTGCTCCGGCAAAGCAGCGGCAGGCTTGACCTCGAAAAGCTGGTCGTACGGAGTGTTTACCAGGAAGTTCATATACTCTTCGCGGCTTTTTCCCTCACCCAAGTTCGGCTTCAAAACTAAACGCGCGCTTTTACCCGTAGTACGCGAATAAAAGCTGAACGCCATCTTCCCGCGAAGGCGCGGAATAAGGTTCGATTTGCCGTACGTGCAGCTCAGCAGGACCTGAATGGCATCAACGCAGCAAGCATCGTTTTCCGTCACGCAAACCAGTTCTTCATCAATGGCAGGAAACGCATCTGCACTCAACCCCAACTGATCAATAGCCCCTTCAACCGCCTTGAAACCAATGGCAAGACCTGGGCATTTGTGTCCGTGAAATTCCGCCGCCTTGTCCCAATACTCCAATGAAAGCATGGTTACCTCCCCGACTAAATAGTAACTTTCAAAAATTTGTAACACCATAGTAGCGGTTATGTGCTACGATTTCAACCAAGGTGTTACGATAATCGAGCAACAGTAACGCTCGCCATACAAGTGAGAGGAATGCAATGAAGAAATCAACACGATTTGCCGCTGTGGCACTTGCAGTGATTTGCGCGGCAGCAATCAGCGTGGGAGCCCTTGCCGGCTGTTCAAGCAACACGAGTTCAAGCGGATCCGCTGCGGCATCCAGCAGCCAAGCGGCAACGAAAACCGTTACCGACATGCTCGGGCGCACGGTAGAAATTCCTTCCAACGTTGAGAAAGTCATTGGTGTTGGCAGCGCGTTGCGTTCCATCTGCTACATGGGCGAAGTTGATAAAGTAGTGGGCGTTGAAGCTTCCGAGCACGAAGACAGCATTAACTGCGCATATCGCCATGTGAACCATGAGAAATTCGCCAATCTGCCCATTATCGGCGAAGGCGGCTCAAAGGGCGTAACGCCTAATGAGGAGGCAATCATCAACGCCGCACCGCAAGTCATTATCTGCAACAGCGTGTCAGCCGACGAAGCAGATGCTCTGCAGTCAAAGGTAAAGATTCCCGTTGTGTGCCTCAACGTGCCGGAGACGTTCTTCGGCGAGGACTATCAGAAGAACTTCACGCTTCTGGGCGAAGTTTTCAACAACGAGAAGCGCGCAAATGAGCTGATCAGCTATATCAACGGCATCAACGACGACCTGAAAGCGCGTGTAGCAAAATCCACCGCCGCAAACACCAGCGCTTATGCTGCGGGCGTCTCATTCCGCGGAAGCCACGGGTTCGAGGGAACGGAAGCAGGATTCCCGCCGTTTGCCGCATGCAACATCAAGAACGTTGCCGATGTTGACGGCGCAAAAGGCCCCTACTCCATTGATTTGGAAGCCATTTCCAGCGCGCAGCCCGAATACATCTTCATTGAAAGCGGCAATCTTTCTTTGGTAGCCGACGATTACAAGAACAACCCTGCCTACTTCAACGCGCTCAACGCCGTCCAGAAAGGAAACACGTACACGCTGATTTCCTATCGCTTCTATGCAACAAACGTTGAGCTGGCGCTGGCGAACTGCTACCAGGTAGGTAAAGTAGTGTATCCCGATGCTTTTGCCGATGTTGACCCCACCCAAAAGCTCGATGAGATTGCGCAGTTCTTCCTGGGCGCACCCATCGCAAGCGATTTGGCAACAATGGGCTGCGAGTTCAAGCAGGTTGATATTACAACGCTGTAAGCAGGCTCGCCTTAAAGCACTCTCTTTTTCGCGGGTGCTCAGATATCCCCTTACCCGCCTTTTGATACCTGAGCACCCAATCACGGTCCCAGGGCGGTACCGACCGCCTGGATATAATCCCCACATGAAGCGGCTCCGCCCCATCGGAACCGCTTCACCTTTTTCGGGAAGAAAAGGCGAAGCGGGCGCCCGCCTGGCAACCGCAGGATTCAAGGGCGAAGTGCGCGCCGGGAGACGCGCGCGCCCCACGTGCTTGCGCACTGCGCCGCAAAACGGCTGCTAGACTGCTAGATTTTCGCGGAACCCGTCATTCCCTTGAGCACCGCGCTTAAAAATCCCTGGCGCTGCTTTTCGTAGGGAACGCCGCCCAGCAGCAAACCCTCAACCGTAAGCGAGCCAATATTTTGCGCGCCCACCGTATAGGGATTCCCCGAAAGAAGAGCCATATCGGCACGTTTTCCCACCTCAAGCGAACCACGTTCTGCTTCGTCAAACGTCACCCAAGCGCCGTTATACGTGCACATGCGCAGCGCCTCTTGCGGCGTAAGCGACTGCTCGGGCGCGCTATGATTGCACGCGCGCTGCATCCATAAAATAGGGTCGGGATCGGTGCAGGGCGCATCGCTTCCCGCCGAAAGGACGATTCCCGCATCAGCAAAGGCGCGCAGCGGATTAAGGTGCGCCGCACGCGTCTCGCCCAAAATGGACGCCAAGTACGCATCGGGCTCTTGCGGCCAATCGATGAAGCTCGTTTGCATGGGCAGCTGAATACCGTATTCCGCGCAAATCGCCATGCCGGCGTCCGTAGGCAAGCACGCATGAATGATGCCGTGGCGGTGATCCTTGCGGGGGAAGTCGTCAAGTGCCGCTTTCAACGCACGAGTGGCCTGGTCAAACGCAGCATCGCCAATAGCATGCATCTCAATTTGCAACCCTGCGCGATTCGCTTTCTTGCAAAAATCCGTCACAACTTCATCGCTGTAATACAGCACGCCACATCCGCCCTGGGCATCGG
>CAKTVK010000021.1 GCA_934623455.1 uncultured Eggerthellaceae bacterium
CCCGCCGGCTGGACGCGCGCGACCCTGCTGTGGGCTTCAAACGTCAACGGCGACGACGCCATCGACGCGGTTGACGCGTTCGCCATCCAGCGCTTCGTGCACCACGGGGCCTGGGCATAGGGTCCATCCAGCCCCTTCCTTTCCCAAGACGACCCCGGGCCGACCTGCTCCCGGGGCCGCCTTCATGTTGTTGACAAATTACCCCACCTTTTGTCAACAATTGCGCAGTTTCGCGGCGTAGGTTTCTTGTAGGCTTGTGATTTTTCCTGTTTATCAGCGAATTTTCTTGCATTTCTAAACATTATCGAATATGGTGCAAAGGCTGTGCAAAAAGCGCAGCCTCTTGTTTCTTAGTCGCCTTGGTTCACCGCCATACGTACTCAGAGACAAAGAGCAGTGAAACGATGCGCAGAGCATCGCAGCAAAGCGGTTTTGTCCGCGGAAAGGTGGCTGAAATGGCTGACAAACTCAGCATCAGCAAAGAGCGTACAGCAGAACTCATCAAAGAATTCGGCAAGAGCGAGCATGACTCTGGTAGTGCAGAGGTTCAGGTTGCTATTCTTTCCGAGCGTATTCGCAACCTCACGGAGCATTTGAAGGTGCACAAGAAGGACAATCACACTCGTCGTGGTCTGATGATGCTTATTGGTAAGCGTCGTGGCCTTCTGAAGCACATCAAGGATCAGGATATCGATGCATATCGTGCTCTTATCAAGAAGTTGGGCATCCGCGACAACATCTAATTCGAGTTCAAAGACCCGCCTTCGGGCGGGTCTTGCGCTGCATGGGGCCTTTTCATACGGAAGTGGAAAGGCTTGCGGTCGAAAGCGCAAGGGCGCTTTTGCTCGTGACTGAGCAGCTTGAGTTGCTGCTCAGTCGAAGAAGCTTGCGTGCAATAGGGCACGCAGGAAGAGAAAGAAAGAAAAGAATGGAAAAAATTGTTGAAGAGTTCGAGCTTTACGGCAAGAAGTACAAGTTCGAGACCGGTGAGCTGGCAAAACAGGCTACGGGTGCTGTGCTGGTAAGCCAGGGTGACACCACGATTTTGGTGACCTCTGTTGTCTCTCGCGAAGAGAAGAACTATGACTTCTTCCCATTGACCGTTGACTACATTGAAAAGATGTACTCTGTTGGCCGCATTCCGGGCGGCTACCTGAAACGCGAAGCTCGTCCTTCTGAGTTTGGCACGTTGACGGCTCGCATGATTGACCGTCCTATTCGTACGGGCTTTCCCGAGGGTTTCAAGCAGGAAGTTCACATTGTTGCTACAACGTTTGTATGCGATCGCGAGAACACCCCCGATGTCATCTGCGTTATGGGTGCCTCTGCTGCTCTGATGGTGGGCGGCGCTCCCTTCGAGGGCCCTGCTGCTTGCGTGCGCATTGGTCGCAACAAGGAAACGGGCGAGTTCATTGTGAACCCGACGTACGCCGAAATGGAGAACTCCGATCTTGAGCTGACCATCGCTGGCACGAAGGACTTCATCTCCATGGTTGAAGCGGGTGCCGAGGAAATCACCGAAGAAGATATGCTTGCCGCTATGAACTTCGGCCAGGAAGCCATTGCTGCATTCTGCGAGCATCAGGCAGCTTTCCTTGCTAAGGTGAACCCGACGCCTATCGAGTACAAGATTCACGAAGCCGACCCGTGCATCGCTGAGCGCGTTGAGGCCTATTACGACGATATGGCTGCTGCTCTGAAAGACGCTGACAAGCTGAATCGCGTTGCGAAAGTCGAAGAGCTGAAAGCACGCATCAAGGAAGAGAACTTCTCGGAAGAGGAACGTGCTGCATGGGGCGCCGATATTGCCGCTGCCTGCAAGAGCCTTGAGAAGCGCGCTATGCGCAAGATGGTTATTGAGACGGGCGAGCGCGCTGACGGTCGTGCCGTAAACGAGATTCGTCCTTTGCACATTGTGCCTGGTTATCTGCCGCGCGTTCATGGTTCTGGTTTGTTCCAGCGTGGCCAGACGCAGGTCATGAGCATCTGCACGTTGGGCATGCTCAACGAATGGCAGCGCCTTGACACTATTGAGCCAGTCGAGGGTAAGCGCTACATGCATCATTACAACTTCCCGCCGTACTGCACGGGCGAAGTTGGCCGCATGGGTTCCCCCAAGCGTCGCGAGATCGGTCATGGTGCTTTGGCAGAGCGCGCTTTGCGCCCCATGATTCCTTCCGAAGACGAATTCCCGTATTCCATTCGCGTTGTCTCTGAGGTTTTGGAGTCGAACGGTTCTTCCTCCATGGCTTCTACCTGCGGTTCAACGCTTGCCCTGATGGACGCCGGTGTTCCCCTGAAGCGCCCTGTGTCGGGTATTGCCATGGGCCTTATCAAGGAAGGCGACGATGTTGTCATCTTGTCCGACATTCAGGGTCTGGAAGACTTCCTGGGCGACATGGACTTCAAAGTATGCGGCACCGAAAAGGGCATTACCGCTCTTCAGATGGACAACAAGGCAAAGGGTCTGTCCACGGAAATCCTCGGCCGCGCGCTTGCGCAGGCAAAAGAGGGCCGTGCGTTCATTTTGGCTGCCATGCTGAACGAGATTGCTGCGCCGCGTGAGCAGCTGCGCGATACTGCTCCGCGTATCGAGACCATCCACATTCCCGTTGACAAAATTCGCGAAGTGATTGGCACGGGCGGCAAAGTTGTTCGCAGCATTCAAGAAGAAACCGGTGCTACCATTGAGATTCAGGAAGACGGCACCATTCATATTGCTGCTGTTGAAGGACCTGCTGGCGATGCCGCAAAGGCAATGATTCTTGACATCGTTCGTGAGCCTGAAGTAGGCGAGCGCTACGAGGGCACCGTTGTGGGCATCAAGGACTTCGGCGCATTCATCAAACTTACGTCAAGCAAAGACGGCCTGCTTCATATTTCCCGCATGGCAAACGGCCGCGTAGGCAAGGTTGAAGACGTCCTGAACTTGGGCGATGTTGTTGAGGTTGAAGTCATTGAGGTGGATCCGAAGACGGGAAAGATTTCCCTTGATCGTTTGAACAAGCCCGATGCGCCCGAAAGCACGGCTGATGCACGTCCTGGTCGTGGCGAGCGCTCGGAGCGCAATGGCCATCGCAGCGACCGCGACCGCGGTGAACGTTCTGGTCGCACCCCGCGTCGTCGTCACGAGTAAAATCTGGCGCTGCACCGCGATTGCGAATAACGGGTGTTCAAGCGCTATGGATTCTGCTTGAACCGTTAGCGAGTCATGTGGTTCCCCTGTCTGGCGCGGGGGAACCACTTTTTTGAAGACTTTATGGACGCGAGCGCGCCTACGATGCGTTCGCCGTGTCAGACGGTACTTGTAAGGCATTTTTTAACCCGCAATACATAAACAGGATGCATAATGCATAAAAACAAATTTTCGTTGTGGGGGTTGATATGATTACAGTAGCTGTTTGTGGATGTTGCGGACGCATGGGTACCGCCGTGGTGAACGCCGTGCGCGGCGCGGAAGACATGGAGCTTATTTGCGGCATTGATCCGTCAGGGAAAGCAACCGATTATCCGATTTATGCTAATCTTGCCGAGGCAATTTCTTCTGAAAAATTCGATGTTCTTGTTGATTTCACTGCTCCGAGCGTTGTTGAGGGCAATCTTCGCACCGCTTTGCCGGCGGGAATCGATTGCGTTGTGGGAACAACGGGTCTCTCAGAGGAAAAACTTGCCGAGCTTGCGGATTTAGCACCTGAAGGAACCTGTCTTTTCTATGCCCCGAACTTCACCACGGGTGCGGTGCTTATGATGCAGTTTGCGAAAGCTGCCGCTCCGTATTTCCCCGAAGCGGAAATCATCGAATTCCATCACTGCAATAAAAAGGATGCGCCCAGTGGCACTTCCGTAACTACCGCGAAATTGATTTCCGAGGGTCGCGGCGGTCGCGTAAGCGCCGCCCCTGGTAAGGAAACGGAGCTTGCCGGCATGGAGGGAGCGCGTGGAACCTTGGTGAGCGGCGTTCCGGTTCATTCGGTCCGCAGCATGGGTTTTGTGGCTTCGCAGGAAGTCATCTTTGGTTCTCTTGGCCAAACGCTTACTATCCGGCACGATTCTTGGGACACCGCTTCGTATATGCCGGGCGTTCTTTTGGGCATTCGCAGCGTTGGACAAGAATCTGGTTTGATTGTTGGTTTGGAGAAGTTCATGGCATAGCCAGCCAGGCTCTGCCATAATGAACGAAACACATTTGAAGTAGAAGAAAAGATAAACGAAGCAAACGCATACGCGTACTGTGTGTTGATAGGAGCAAATTATGGCTGAACAACTCACTTTCGGTCGATTGATTCCCGCAATGGTCACGCCTTTCGATGAGAACCTTGATCTTGATTTGCCACGCGCTCGCCAATTGGCAAATCGCCTGATTGAAGGTGGCGCTGATTCGCTGCTTATCAATGCCACTACGGGCGAGGCTCCTACTATTTTCTATCCGCAAAAAATCGAACTATTCAAGGCAGTGGTTGATGAAGTTGCAGGTCGTGTGCCTGTTATCGCCTATGCGGGCGACAATTGCACGGCCGACTCAGTGGATTTCGCGAAAGAAGTTGAAAAAATCGGTGTTGACGGTATCATGTTGGTGGTTCCGTATTACAACAAGCCTCCGCAAGAGGGCATGTACCGCCACTTCAAAGCAATTGCGCAAACGGTTGAATTGCCTGTTTTGCTGTACAACATCCCTGGTCGCACTGCCATTAATATGACCGCGGAAACAACGTTGCGTTTGGCGCATGATGTGGATAACATTATTGGCATCAAGGAAGCATCGGGCGATTTCGATCAGATCAAGGAAATCATCGATGGTGCTCCTGCCGGTTTCCATGTATATTCGGGCGATGATGACGCCACGATGAAGATTATGAAACTTGGCGGCGTTGGCGTTGTGTCTACCATTGGCAATGTGGCGCCTGCACGCATTCGCGAGCTGGTTTATCTTTGCGCTGAAGGAAAATGGGAGCAGGCTCAAGAATGCCACGCGAAATTGAGCCCGCTTATGAAGGGATTGTTCGCTACCACGAACCCCATTCTGGTCAAGGAAGCTTTGAAGCTGGAAGGTTTCCCCGTTGGTGGTGTGCGTCTGCCTTTGATTGATGCAACGCCCGAGCAATCCGAAGAGCTTGCGCGCATTATGCGCCAAGTTGGGGTGCTGGCAGATTAATCCGCTCCGAAGCGGTTGCCGGTTGGTTTGCTTGCATTCATCGGCGTCTATGCTGATGAATATGAACGTATGCAGCCCTAAAATGGGGCTGCTGTGAAATAAAGAATAGGAATATTGTATGGAACAAAAAACAAGGCGCGATGAAGGTGCTTCTTCTTCGCGCGCTCGCGTTTCCGTTCGGAAACGCAGGCACACTTCTGCCCAAATCAACGCAGAAGCACAAAACGAAATAGATGAGGCATTTGCTCCGCAAAAAACGGCGCGCAAAAAGGTTGTGAGCGTCAAAAGAAGCTCCACAACCCAGCAGCCCGTTAGAAAGGGCATGAAGGGCGCGCAATCATCTTCTGCCCAGGCGGCGCGTAAAAACGCAAATGCAAAGCTTAAGGTTATCCCCTTAGGTGGTTTGGATGTAATTGGCCGCAATATGACCGTATTTGAGTGCGGTCAAGATATGATCATCGATGATGCGGGCTTGATGTTTCCCGATGATGATCATCCCGGAATCGATCTTATTCTGCCTGATTACACGTATGTCTTGCAGAATGCGCATAAGCTCCGTGGTATTTTCATCACGCATGGTCACGAAGACCACACGGGCTGTCTGCCGTATCTGCTGAAAGACTTGGATTGCCAGGTTCCCATTTATGCCACCAAAATGACGTTGGGGCTTATCAAGCTGAAACTTGAAGAACATCGTATTAAGAATGCAAAGCTTGTCGAAATCAAAGCAGGTCAGCAAATCAAAATGGGTTGCTTTACCGTTGAGTTCTTCTCGGTGAATCACTCTATTCCCGGTGCGGTGGGCGCTTTCGTGCAAACACCGGCAGGAAACGTTCTGCACACCGGCGACTTCAAGCTTGATCAATCGCCCGTTGATGGCGTTCGTACCGATTTTGCCGCTATGGCACGCTTCTCGCAGATGGGCGTGGACTTGCTCATGAGCGATTCCACAAACGCCGATACGCAGAGTTTTACCAGGTCGGAAAGCGAAGTGGGCAAAACGCTTGAGGATCTTATCCGTCACGCCGAAGGACGCGTTATTGTGGCTGCGTTCGCGAGTCACATTCATCGTATTCAGCAAGTATGCGATGCTGCGGTCAAAAACGGGCGGAAAGTGGTCGTTACAGGTCGCTCTATGGTGCAAAACACCGATATCGCGCGCCGCTTGGGCTACTTGCAGATTTCGGAAGACAACTTGATTGATGCTTTCGACTTGAAGAGCATACCTTCGGAAAAAGTCGTTATCTTATGCACCGGCAGCCAGGGTGAGCCGCTTTCGGCGCTTGCGCGTATTTCGAATTCCGAGCATCGCACTATCTCTATTGAGCCCGGTGATACGGTTATTATTTCCGCAACGCCCGTTCCCGGCAACGAAAAAGCCGTGACGCGTATCATCAACAACTTGTCACGTGCTGGCGTGGATGTGTACGATAAATCAAAAGCGCTTGTGCACGTTTCGGGACATGCTGGTCCCGAAGAGCTGAAAATCGTCCTTTCGATTGTGGCGCCGAAGTACTTCATGCCCGTTCACGGCGAAGCAACGCACCTTCGTGCTCATTCAAAGCTTGCGAAGATGGTGGGAATTCCCGAGGACAATATCTTCATTCTGGATAACGGCGAAACGCTTGAACTTAGTACAAAGGGCGTAAAGCGTGGGGCATCGGTACCGAGTGGCATTGTCTATGTTGATGGTTTGACGGTCGGCGATACTTCCGATGCTGTTCTGGAAGAGCGCGTGCAGCTGCAAACGAAGGGTTTTGCCTGTGTTGCTGCGGCCGTTTCCTTCCGAAAGGCAACACTTGTCAGCGATGTGCAAATCACTATGCGCGGCATGACGGGCGGAGATGATATCTACCTGCAAGACGAAGCGCAAAAAGTAGTGACGAATGCCATTCGCAACGCGCTGAGCAAGGGTGTTGCGAAGAAGGATCTCACAAAAATTTGCAAAGATTCGCTTCTGTCGATATTGTGGGAGCGAGCAAAACAGCGCCCGATGGTTGTTATCAACATCCTGGATGTATAAGCTATAATAAAGGGTGCTCATTTGGCACCCTTTCTCTTTAAACGTAATTTAAATGCAGCATATAAAAGGAGATTGGCTTGGCACGTTCTAGTCAGACTCAAACAAAGAGGCGCTCTTCCTCAACGAATACTTCTCGAAATTCCGGCAAGCGTCGGTTGAATTCTTCTGCGTCCGAACAGGGTTTTCTTGATGATGAGGCAAAACGCAACATCCTGGGTATTTCCGTAATCATTCTCGCTATCATCTTGCTTGTTGCGGCAATTTTGCCGTCGAAGGCGGTCGTTACCTCGTTCGTATCGGATGTCTTGCATCTAACGTTTGGCGTGGGCTGTTATGTTTTTCCCGTATTTCTTGCCGCGATTGGTTTGAGCCTTATGATTCAATCAGAACGCGAGCACGTTTCGAGCCGCGCCGCGTTGGGCTTGTTGCTTATTTTTATCGCGATTCTCACGATCCTTTCGCTTTTCAGCCCGAACGCTGTTTCTGTTGGACCCGAGGCAGTGTTCGAGAAGGAAAACGTTGTTTCGCTGGGTGGGTATGTTGGAGCAGGCATTGCTTGGGTTGGCCTGACATTATTTGGCCAGGTCATTGCTACCATCATAGCTGCTGGCGTTATTGTTGTCTCGCTCTTTGTCATTGGTTTTTCGTTGAATGACTTCAAGAACAAGATTGATCAAAAGCGCAAAGAGCACGCTCGAAGGAAAGAGGAGGAAGCTACCCTTCCTTCTGCCGCTTTGAACATGGGTGCGCCGAATGCCGCAGGCTACACCAGGCCGTTGGCTCCCGTCGATGCTCTTCAGGCGCCGGCTTCTGGACAGAAGAAAGCGTATCGACCCGCAACGTCGCTGGTGGGCAAGGGGTCGCTGTTCGAGAAGAAGAAGCGTGAAGGATGGGTTGACCCCACCATTGCTGAGCTGGAAAAGGAAAACGGGAAGAGCGCGGCACAAAAAACAACGCTCATCAAACGTGGAAACAGTGCTGATTCCACGGCAACCGAAGATACTGTCGTTGCGGGTGCCGCTGCAGGAGCCACCGCCGGTGTGCTTGCTGCTACGTCCGCAACGGGCGGAAAAACGCGCGTCTTGCGCAAAAAGGCCGCATCTGATGCCGATGAGCTCTCCGATATCAAGGCAGGCGAATCAAAGCCGCTCACGCGTAAACTCGGTCAGAAAAAGACCGACCCCGAAAACACCAACACCACGAAGGGCACTCGCAAAAACAGGGTAAAGCCTGATGAATCGCTTGCTGTTCCAGCGCCTCTTGAAGGCTTCGAGCTGCCGCCAACCGAGTACTTACGTCGCTCCGAAGTGCAGGCGCATTCCAACGCATCTGATGAAGAGCTTGCGGAAACAGCAGAGATTCTTGCCGAAACGCTCGAGGACTTCGGCATTTCCATAGAGGTTAAAGGTTGGGTTGCCGGTCCTACGGTCACGCTGTTTAAAATTTCACTTCCCTCAGGTGTTCGCGTGAATCGCGTTACCGTTCTAAGCGATGACATCGCTTTGGCGTTGGCGGCACCGGGCGTGCGTATCTTTGCGCCTATTCCTGGCACGAATTATGTTGGAATCGAAGTGCCGAACAAAGTGCGTCAGAATGTTTTGTTGGGCGATGTTTTGGACTGCGCGCCCGCCGGCCCGCTGCAATGCGCGGTGGGTAAAGACGTTGAGGGTAACAACGTGGTTATGGACCTTGCAAAAGCTCCGCACGTTTTGATTGGCGGTACGACCGGTTCCGGTAAATCAGTGGGCATCAACTCCTTCATTATGTCTATGCTTATGCGCAACACGCCAAATGAAGTGCGCATGATTCTGATTGACCCCAAGCGCGTTGAATTCAGCCTGTATAACGGCATTCCGCATCTGTATATCCCCGTTGTAGAGGATCCCAAAGATGCATCTGCCGCCTTGAACTGGGGTGTTGCCGAAATGGAGCGAAGACTGAAGCTGTTTTCATCCGTTGGCGCTCGCAATATCGCCCAGTTCAACACGAAAGTGCAATCAGGTGAACTTGAAAACGAAAACGCGCTGCCGTTTATCGTCATCGTCATTGACGAGCTTGCGGACCTGATGATGAACGTTGGCAAGGAAGTTGAATTTTCCATTAGTCGCTTGGCTCAGCTGGCGCGCGCTGCGGGTATTCATTTGATTGTTGCAACTCAGCGTCCTTCCGCAAACGTGGTTACGGGTCTTATCAAGTCGAATATCACGACTCGTATTGCGTTTACCGTGGCTTCGGGCATTGATTCGCGCGTTATTTTGGATTCACCGGGTGCTGAAAATCTAACGAACAACGGTGACTTGCTGTTCTCGAAGCCTGATTTAGCGAAACCGCTTCGTATTCAGGGCTGCTACGTTTCCGAAGACGAAATCAACGATGTTGTTGAGCACTTGAAGCAGCAGGGCGATCCCGATTATCACTCCGAGATCCTTCAGGTCAACACCATGTCGCTGGGCGATACGGCACCCGACGGTAGCGGTGGACGCGGCGGATGCGATGATCCGCTTCTGTGGGAAGCTGCCGAAATTGTTGTTTCTGCGGGAACTGCTTCGACATCCTATATACAGCGCCGCCTCAGTGTAGGATATTCACGGGCAGGTCGAATCATGGATATGCTTGAAAGCAAGGGCGTCGTGGGTCCCCAAAACGGCAGCAAAGCGCGCGAGGTGCTCGTCGATGCATTGGAACTGGAAACGCTCAAGGCGTTTGAACTCAACGATTAAACAGGGGTGAGGTAATGGCTCTTAATAAAGGTTTTGGCCGCCAGCTTCACGATGCGCGCGTGAGCAGCGGTCTTACCTATGGAACCATTTCTCGTAAGCTGCGCATTCGTAGCGATATTCTTCAGGCAATTGAGGAAGAAGATTTCACCACCATGCCGCCCCATAGTTATGCGCGCGGCATGGTTCACGCATATGCAAGCCTTTTGGGGCTTGATGCCGATAAAGTGACAGACGATTACATGGAAGCCGTTGCGGCGGCGGAGGGAAGAACTTCATCACGGAGGCGCTCCCGTTCAACCACGTTGCCAAATTCTGTGGGCGGTGACTTTTCGTCGGACGATTTCGAGCGCATCTACCGCGAGGATTCGCAAGATGCGGCACGCGAGCGCTTGAGAAGGCGAAGGGAGCGGCGAAGCGGAGAGCAGGCAAGTCGTCAGGATGCTTCCCATGGCAATCGTGTTCCTTATGGGGATACGCATCGCTCGCGCCAGTCAAATAATCGCCCAAGCAGGAGAAACGCTGATTACGATGCACGCGGGCATCGTGGCGAAACATCTCGGCGCGATGCCGCGCGCAACGGCGGATACCGCGCGCAAGGGCATACCGATAACCATGCAGCTTCGAATGTCATCGGCGCAGCCGGTGCTGTTTTCGCTCGTGCTGCCGATACCGTCGCCGAAACGGTAGGCGGTGCATTCGCTTCGCGGAAAAAGATTGACATCAACCATTCGATCTACGCAGACAGGAAACAGGGCGGTTTCCCCAAGAGTCGACCCCAGCAATCGTTTGGCGCCATGAACAGCCGTCAAAATATCATGAGCTCTCAAAGTTACGGCATCGATAGCGCCAAGCCGGTCGTAAAAAAGATACCGCTTCTGATTGCGGTTGTGGCGATTCTCATCTTGCTCATTATCGCTGCGAACTCTTTGTTCTCCAAGCCCGCTTCGTCTTCGGGCAGCGCTTCAAGTGCTGCGAGTTCCAGCTCGTCGGTTGCAATCTCTGGTCTAACCGACCCAGGATCCGCGGGAACGGTTGAGAAAGAAACGACCGTTGTTCCTATTGCTCCTACGGCGGCTGTTTTTACGTATGAAGTGGCCGATGGCGAAGATTGCTATCTTGAAATTTACCTTGACGGCTCAAGCACGCCAACGGTTGCTGGCACGTATTCCGGTCCAAAACGCGGGACGTATGATGTAACGGGAACGCTTTCGTTTGTGACAAGTCGACCTGGAGCCGTTACGCTGAAGGTCGATGGCAAAGCGGTTGAGCTACAAGACGACAACAATGATGGCGTCTACGTTTACAATATGGACTTTAGTGAAATACTAGCCGCATGGAAAGAAGCAAACGGCCAAGCAACAGGCGATTCGGGCAACGCATCGTCTGCATCGTAGGCCGACTAAGGCTGCAGGTAACAAAACTGCACTGATATTTGTAGGATAAACTAAAGGGAAGGGGCCAACCATGGCAAAGGAATCAAGTTTTGATGTTGTTTCGTCTGTTGACATGCAGGAAGTGGATAACGCATTCCAGCAGGCCAAGCGCGAACTCGTTCAGCGTTATGATTTGAAGGACTCGGGCGCTACTATCGATTTGGATAAAACCGCGAAAACGCTTACGGTGGCTGCACCCGCCGATTTCGTTGCAAAGCAGGTAATCGACATCGTTAATACGAAGATCATCAAGCGCGGAATTGAACTTACTGCGTTGAAGTGGGGGAAACCCATTGCTGCAACCGGACAAAGCGTGCGCATTGTTGGCCAGATTGTTGAAGGCATCGACAAAGAAACGGCCGGTAAGATCAACAAGGACATTAAAGGCACGAAAATCAAGGTAAAAGTCCAAATTGAAGGCGATAAACTGCGCGTTTCTTCCGCTTCTCGAGACGCATTGCAGGAAGTTATCGCGTTCCTGAAGACGCAAGATTACGGTCAACCGCTACAATACACGAATTATCGATAATCGTTTTCTTCTTCACCTACAAGGTCTATCTTCGCAGGTGAAGATGTGCACAATCCGGTACAGGTAAAAGGGCTCAAGGATGAACAACAACCGCAATTCCGCCGTCGCATTCGTAACACTTGGATGCGCGAAAAACGAAGTTGACACCAACAACATGAAAGAGCGCGTTTTGGACGCGGGTTACTCGATCGTCGATGACCCCGAGTGCGCGCAGGCGATTGTTGTCAACACCTGTACGTTCATTCAAAGCGCAACAGAGGAAAGCCTTGATTCCATCTTTGAGCTTGCGGGGCTTCCCGCGCTGGAAAAGGGTTCTGCAAAGCTGATCGTGGCTGGCTGCATGCCGGCGCGTTACGGAGCGGACCTTGAAGGTGAACTTACGGAAGCCGATGCTTTCTTGCCCTGTGCTGAAGAAAAGAATATCGTTGAGCTTTTGCAGGCCCTTATTGGGGCGCCCTCTAGCCCTTGCGCCGGTGAGCGAAGCGATGAAAAGGGGCTTTGCCATTCAGTAAGCCAATATGTGAAAATTTCAGATGGATGCGATCGCTTCTGCTCGTATTGCACCATTCCTTACATTCGTGGCAGATATCATTCGTTTACCTTCGATCAGATTCGCAATGATGTTGAAACGGCAAAAGCGCGTGGCGCAAAGGAAATCGTTCTTATCGCGCAGGACACGGGTCGCTGGGGCAATGATTTTGACGAACCGAAAACCCTTGCCTGGCTCATGAACGAATTGGCTGTTCAGCATCCTGATACATGGTTTCGCGTGATGTATTTGCAGCCCGAAGGCATTACCGATGAGCTTTTGGACGTTATAGCGCGCAATGATAATATTTGTTCGTATTTGGATATTCCGCTTCAGCACGTTGACCCTGAGCTATTGCGTGCAATGAACAGAAAAGGCGATGCAAAGCAGTTTGCGCAGCTGGTTGAGCGCATTAAAAGCGTCATTCCTGATATCACGTTGCGAACAACGCTCATTGCGGGCTTCCCGGGTGAGACTGAGGAGCAATTCGAAGCATTGTGCGATTTTGTCGATGAGGGCTATTTCGATTACGTGGGAGTATTTGCGTATTCGCAAGAAGACGGTACGCGTGCAGCGGAATTGCCTGAACAGATTGATGAAGACGAGAAAGCCGATCGCGCTCAGCGGTTACGCGATTTAGCGGATGCGGTATGTATTCCGCGCGTTGCGCAACGCTGCGGCAAAACCATGGATGTGCTTGTTGAAGGCGTTGAAGAAGACGGCCAGCTTTTCGGTCGTGCAATGTGTCAAGCGCCCGAAGTAGATGGCGTTGTGTATCTCGAAGACGCCGATATTGGCTCGATTGTCTCTGTTTCCATCACCGACACGCTTCTCTACGAGATGGAGGGGGAACGGGTCAATGAGTAAATCTGCCGTTGCTACCACATGGACGCCAGCGAATACTGTGACGGTTATTCGCATTATCGGTGTTCCATTCCTGGTGCTCGCAATGCTTGCGCCTTGGGACGGTCTTTTTGGCAACGCTCTGCTTGCTGCATCGATTAAGCCCTGGGTCTGCGCGGTGCTGTTTTTGCTGCTTTCCTTTTCTGACTTTTTAGATGGTTACTTGGCGCGTAGCCGCAACGAGGTAACAACGTTCGGCAAGTTCATGGATCCTCTAGCGGACAAACTGCTGGTCATTGCAGTGTTTTTGGTAATGGTGCAAACAGGTCAACTTCCGGCATGGGTTCCCTTGATTGTGTTGTTCCGTGAATTCCTAGTTTCGGGCCTTCGCATGATGGCGGCTGCAAAAGGGCTGGTCATTGCTGCCTCGTGGTATGGCAAAGCAAAAACCGTAACGCAGATGATTGCAATTGTTCTGTTTATTCTGATTGACGCTTTGCCTGCTGCTTTAGGCGAACAATTCGCTGAACCTATTTTTGTACTTGCTTGGATTGTTCTTGTTGTCTCCCTGGTTCTAACCATCCTTTCCATGATTGATTATTTCATGAAGAGCAAGAGCGCTTTCGATGACGATTCCCGGGAGAGTACCGGCGATGAAGCTGCTGCCGAGCGGTGCATGCCGACGCTTTCTGACAACGATATCGATTTACCGTTGATTGAAGAAGCAGCTTTGTATCAGCTGGCGAGTGATACGTTGTCAAAAGCGCGCGAGAAAGGGCTTTCCTTGGGAAGCGCCGAGTCGCTTACGGGAGGCATGATTTCTGCGGCTTTGACAGCAGTTCCTGGCAGCAGCGACACGTTTTTCGGGGGCGTAGCAAGCTATGCGTTTTCGGTGAAGGCGCGTGTTCTTGGCGTTGAAGAGCCGCGACTTAACGCAGAAGGTGCTGTCCATGAATGGACCGCCCGTGAGATGGCCGAAGGAGCCCGAGAAGCACTTGGTTGCAGCATTGTTGTTTCGGTTACCGGTATAGCGGGGCCCGGCGGGGAAGAGCCAGGAAAGCCTGTTGGAACGGTATGGACAGCGGTTTGCTCTGCGCAAGACACTTGCGCGCGTAAATTCGTCTTTACAGGTGACAGGCAGCAGGTGCGCATGAAGACAACTGCAGCAGCGTTGCTTCTTTTCCAGAATACGATTGACGCTTTGTAGATGTTCGAGGGATGCGATTGTTGTTGCATCCCTCTTTTTGCACTCTCTAGGTGCGCCATTGGCTTTTTGTAGCTTTTTGTCAACTTTTTGATAGCGTTTTGAGTCGTTTTGATAGGTTTTTGTTAGAAGCAGGGTCTAATCTTTCTCATTGTTCAAGTTCTTGCTTGACTAACAAACAGATGTTCGTATAATTGCATTGAACATGAGAAAAGGAAGGATACAGATGAATTCCGACAAAGAACAACTGCTTAAGATTACCACCGATCAAATCCAACAAAAGTTCGGTAAAGGTTCAATCATGAAGCTGGGTGAGGACTCCGAAAAGCTCACCGTTGACGCTATTCCCACAGGCGCTTTGGCACTCGATTACGCTTTGGGCGTAGGCGGCGTACCGCGCGGTCGTATTGTGGAAGTGTATGGACCTGAATCAAGTGGTAAAACCACTCTGGCACTGCAAATTCTTGCCGAGGCACAGGCGCTTGGCGGAATTGGCGCATTTATTGATGCCGAACATGCCCTTGATCCTGTTTACGCTGCTCGTTTGGGCGTTGATATCGACGAGCTGCTTATTTCGCAGCCGGATACCGGCGAGCAAGCGCTTGAAATCTGCGATATGCTTGTTCGTTCGGGCGCCATTGATGTTGTTGTTATCGACTCCGTTGCCGCCTTGGTCCCTCGTGCTGAAATCGAGGGCGAGATCGGCGATACGACCGTCGGTCTTCAAGCCCGTTTGATGTCTCAAGCACTTCGAAAGCTTGCAGGCTCTCTTTCGAAATCGAATACGACTTGTATTTTCATCAACCAATTGCGTGAGAAGATTGGCGTAATGTTCGGCAGCCCCGAAACAACAACGGGCGGTCGCGCACTGAAGTTCTTCTCGAGCGTTCGCATTGATATCCGTCGCGTTGACTCTATCAAGAAAGATGGCGAAGCCGTTGGCAACCGCGTTAAAGCGAAAGTCGTCAAGAACAAGGTTGCTCCGCCGTTTAAGCAAGCGGAATTTGACTTGATGTTCGGAGAGGGCTTCTCCCGCGAAGGTTGCATTGTGGATATGGCCGTTGAGTGCGGCGTGGCAAAGAAGAGCGGTGCTTGGTACACGTATGGCGAGGAGCGCCTGGGCCAAGGTAGAGAGGCTGCTAAGCAAACGCTTCGCGACAATCCCGATTTGCGCGATGAAATTGAATTGAAAGTCCGTGAGGCATTCGAGATTCCTGTCATCTCGCGCACGCAAGACGAAATGGATGCTATCAATCCTGTTGCAAAACCGGGTACCAAGAAGAAGTAACGGCTTAACACATGAGCGGGGAAACAAGTAGAGAAGCGATGCTCGCCTCTCTGAAACAAGCTATTTCGCATATCGAAAGCGGCTCTCAAGCAGAGAGCCGTATCGCTTTCGATGCGCCCGATACCGCTGATCTTGCCGTTCGCAACGAAGACGATACCGGTAATAAGAACCCTGTAAAAGCATACGCAGAGCCCGCTGAAGGCGAGAAGCAGCTCATCGACAACGATGAAGCCGCCTATCAGAAAATCCTTCGCTTACTGAATTATCGCGATCGCACTTCTCATGAGTTAGCGGAACGGCTGCAAAAAGACGGCTTTTCTTCCAAAGCGACTTATGAGGCGCTTGATCGCGCAACGCGACTAGGGCTTGTTGATGACACTCGATACTGCAGAAACTACATCGATCAGTCATTTCGCGCGGGCAAGGGAAGGCGCGTGGTGGAAAACGACCTTAAGCGAAAAGGCGTTCCTCAAGCCGATGTTCTGTTGTTTCTGAGCGCGAGCGTCTTCGAAGAGGAAAATGAAGAAGAAAGGGCGTATCAGTTTCTTCTGAAGCATCCTCCACGGGGTAAAAATATTCGGGAAAACGCTTTTCGCAAACTCGTTTCAAAGGGATACTCGATTAACGCAGCGTCAAAATCTGCGGCACGCTATATGAGCGAGAATGCACAGTAATGACTGATTCGCGGCGTAAGCGTTAATGCGAGTTCAGCGAATTCTTCTTTTTCGTCCGATCTTTTCCGCAAACTGTCAAACCGAACCGTCAAACATTAAAAATGGTAAACAATCTCTTCAAAAAACAGTAAGGGTGCTTTAGAATATGTAGCTATGAGTGAATCCATCCATTAGGGTTGTTTATATATTTTTCAATTGAAGATGCATTGATGCGAGCAGATGCTCGTGGTGTGTGATTTGGTTGTCGATAATTTAATAACTGCATTTTTGTGTGCATTCGCTCATGCCCGGATATTGAATCCAGGCATTTTTTATTGCAAACAACAACTTATGCCCTAGTAACCGCACCATAAACGAAAGGGGGATTTCCGCAGATGGAGATTGTTATTGCTGCAATCATTGCACTGGTTATCGGTGCTGCAGTAGGATTTGTTATTTCCAACAACAACGCGCAGGGAAAAGCGCAGTTAGCGAGAACCCAGGCAGAAGAACGTCTTGCAAACGCAAGCAAAGAAGCAGAAAACCTGAAACGAGAAGCAATCATCGAAGCGGATAGCGAAGCGCTTCGCATTAAGAAAGAGGCGGAAGCCGAGAATAAAGAACGCATGAGGGAGGTTCGTAGCGCAGAGAATCGCCTTCAGCAACGTGAGAGCAGCCTTGACAAGCGCGTTGAGGCCCTCGACACACGTGAGCATCAGCTTTCAACCCTTAATGGTCAGCTTGAGCGTCGTGCCCGCGATTTGAGTGCCGCCGAAGAGGAGGCATCTGCTCGTCTTGAGCACATCGCCGGCCTTACCACCGACGAAGCAAAGCAGGAACTCCTTGATTCTTTGCGCGATGACGTTGTGCATGAATCCGCCGCTATTATTCGCGATGCTGAAATGCGTACAAAGGCTGAGTGCGATAAGCGCTCCCGTGAAATTCTGAGCCTTGCGATTCAGCGCGTTGCCGCCGATCATTCTGCAGAGAATACCGTATCATCCATTCATATCCCGTCCGACGAGCTGAAGGGCCGCATTATTGGTCGCGAAGGCCGTAATATCCGCTCCTTCGAGCAGCTGACGGGTACCAATCTGATTATCGACGATACACCTGAATGCGTAACCATTTCGTGCTTTGATCCTGTTCGCCGCGAAATCGGCCGTGTTACCATGGAGAACCTTATTGCCGATGGCCGTATTCATCCGGCACGCATTGAGGAAATGTTCGCTAAAGCGGAAAAGCTCGTCAACCAACGCATTCAAGAAGCGGGCGATCAGGCGTCGTTTGATACGGGCATCCACGACCTGCATCCCGAACTCATTCGCACCTTGGGTCGTTTGCGCTATCGCACCTCGTACGGGCAAAACGTGCTGAATCATTCCCTTGAAGTTGCGTATCTGTCGGGCGTTATGGCATCCGAGCTGGGTCTTGATCCCATTATTGCAAAACGTGCAGGTCTTCTGCATGACTTGGGTAAGGCGGTTGACCACGAAGTTGAAGGCAGCCACGCCGTTATTGGCGCCGACCTGGCACGTCGTTTCGGAGAGCATCCTGAAATCGTCCACGCGATTGAAGCTCACCACAACGATGTAGAGCCGAATAGCGTTCTTGACGTCATCATTCAAGCGGCCGATGCCGTTTCCGCTGCTCGTCCAGGCGCACGTAAGGAGTCTTTGGACGCCTACATCAAGCGCCTTGAGAAGCTGGAAGAGATCGCAAACTCCCACAAGGGCGTTGTGCGCACCTACGCTATTCAAGCGGGCCGCGAAGTTCGTGTTATGGTTGAGCCGTCGGTTGTTGATGAAGCCACCACAACGGTTCTTGCACACGATATCGCTCATCAAATCGAGAGTGAAATGCAATATCCCGGCCAGGTTAAGGTTGTCGTTATCCGCGAAAGCCGCGCCGTTGATTACGCTAAATAGCGCATGGACAGCACTTCGCTAACAAATTTTGTTGAATCAGTATGCAATGAGAGCCACCTTCGGGTTGAAACCGACCTCGGAGGTGGCTTCGTACGCCTTAAAAGCGAAGAAGCAGAGCGCAGACAAGCGGCACACGACATAAGGACGACCGAGGATGCTCTAATTGAGCTTTTGCGTAATTCGCGCGACGCTCATGCGCATTCTATTTTTATTGCCACGTCAAAATCGGATCGAGTACGTAAGCTTCTCGTAATTGATGACGGTGACGGTATTCCTGATTTCATGAAAGAGCTCGTATTCGAACCACGCGTTACTAGTAAGCTCGATACCATGCATTTCGATAAATGGGGAGTTCATGGACGTGGCATGGCTCTTTATGCCGTACGAACAAATGCGCAAGCATGCGGCGTTGTTCAATCTCAGCCCGGAGCAGGTACCGCTCTTTTTGCAGATTTCAACACCGATACCGTTTCGGAAAAAACGGATCAATCTACGTTTCCTGCTTTCTCGTTGAACGAAAACAATCGGATTTCTGTTCGCGGACCCAAGAATATCATTCGAACAAGCTGCGAGTTTGCTTTCGAGCATAGGAATTCTGTATCGGTATATCTTGGGTCTCCCGTTGAAATCGCTGCAACACTGTATGCTTACGGCAAAGCAACGCTTTCCTTGCTCGATCGAACATTCATGCACGATGAAAGCGCAATCGTCATTACCAAGAAGCTTGCTCTTGCAGCCGACGAAGAATCCTTCTGCGACATTGCGCAATCCATGGGCATCGAGCTATCAACGCGGTCGGCATATCGAATCCTGGGCGGTCAAATTGCCCCCATCGATCCGCTTCTTGACCAAATCCAAGACTCACTGTTGCAACAAAATGCCAAACCGCCAGTTCTATCTGTAAAAAAGGGGCATGAAGCTGCGCCTAAAGGAAAGAGAAAGCCGGTCTCGTTTGCGACAGATGATTTATCTGATTTTACGACACGCGTGAAAGAAGATTATCAAGAGCTTGCGAAAGCATATTACCTGGCAAAAGACGTTGATGTTCATGCGCAAGTTAGAGGGGATGCTCTTATCGTTCGTATCCCGCTTGCTTCCGATGATTCGCTCTAGTCTCATTGCCCCTTTCGAGCAAAACGCATAGAATAAATAGCTGCAACAAACAGAGATTAAACGAACTACTGATAAGGGCATACATGCAATCACCAATATCATCTGAACAACTGGAAATCGGTTTTCTGAAAGTATCGTCTAAGTCCAATCCCGCATCGGTCGCAGGCGCAATAGCGGGCATGATCAAAGACGGCAAAACCGTTGACATTCAGTCCGTTGGCGCAGGAGCGGTCAACCAAGCGGTAAAGGCAATCGCTGTTTCTCGCGGGTTCTTGTCGCCTGTTGGAATCGAGATTGTATGCATTCCTTCTTTCGCTGACATTATGATTGACGGCGAATATCGCACTGCCATCCGCTTTTCCGTTGAGCCCCGCTGCTCAACGCATGCGATTAATTTTCCCGATTTTTCTACCGCCAACGACCCTTCTCTTGAAACTTATAAGGAGCAAGCATGAATTCTGCGCTCTTTGGAACCACGTTTTGCGTGCACACCTTCGGCTGCCAGATGAATAAACACGATTCCGAGCGTGTATGTGGCATGCTTGAAGCACTCGGTTCTCTTGAAGTACCTACAATCGAAGAAGCAGATGTCGTGATTTTCATGACATGCTGCGTGCGAGAAGCAGCCGATGTTCGTCTATACGGACAGGTCCAATCAATGAAGAACCTCCCTGTTCGTGAAGGTTCGCCGCTTCATAAGCGCATTATTGCGGTAGGTGGGTGCATCGGTCAGCGCGATGGCGAAAAACTCACCGATAGCATGAAACATCTTGATGTGGTATTCGGAACACATAATCTATCGGCGCTTCCTCGTTTGCTTGAAGAGGCTATCGAGGAAAAATGCCAACGCGTAGAAGTCCTTGATTCGTCATCCGAGTTCTCCACGAGCCTTCCTACCGACCGCGAGAATTCGTGGGCGGCATGGCTTCCTATCACTATTGGATGCAATAATTTCTGCACGTACTGCATTGTTCCATACGTCCGTGGACGTGAAAAATCGCGTCCTATGGAAGATATCATCAAGGAAGCTAAAGCGTATGTTGCTGCAGGGGTAAAAGAAATCACGCTTCTGGGCCAAAATGTTAATTCGTATGGACGAGACTTATATGGCGAGCCTCGTTTTGCCGAATTGCTCAAGGAAATCGATAAAACAGGCATTGAGCGTTTGCGTTTCGCCACCAGCCATCCCAAAGATCTGACTGACGAAGTAATCGCCGACTTCGGAACGTTGCCTTCGCTTATGCCGTATTTGCATCTTCCCGTTCAATCGGGATCGAATCGCATCCTTTCCGAGATGAACAGACGCTATACCCGCGAACATTATTTGGAGCTCGTACAGAAAATTCGTAAAGCGTGCCCCGATATCGCTTTATCGACCGACATCATCGTTGGTTTTCCTGGTGAAACCGAAGAAGATTTCATGGAAACGTATCGCCTTGTCGAAGAAGTGGGTTATCAGCAGGTTTTCACGTTCATCTATTCCAAACGAGAAGGAACACCCGCAGCGGACATGGAAGATGATACTCCGCGCGAGGTTATTCAAAACCGATTCGATCGCTTGGTTGATTTAGTGCAAAGCAAGGCCTATGAGGCCAACCAGGCGGATGCATCTTCGGTTGTTTCCGTGCTTGTAGAAGGCGCATCGAAGCGCGATGAGAGCCTGCTTGTTGGAAAAAGCTGCAAGAACCAAACAGTACATGCGCCTATTCCTACAGGTAGATGCATTGATGATCTTGTCGGCAAAACAATTGATGTGCAAGTTGAAGAAGCTCGAACATGGTATCTTTTCGGGCATGTTGTTGACGATAACGAGCAATAATGCCTATGTCGCAAAAAACATGCGAAACAGATAGCTTACCAAGCGCTGCTTCATGCAATTATGTGAACCAGAAACCCGTGATATGCATTGTTGGTCCAACGGCAAGTGGAAAAACCGACTTTGCGCAAGAGCTTGCCGTTGCGCTTGATGGGGAAGTGGTCAGCGCCGATTCGATGCAAATATATCGCGGCATGGATATTGGCACGGGAAAAATACCATGCTCAGAACGCAAAGTTCCTCATTGGGGCTTCGACCTTGTTGACCCAGGGCAAGAATATTCAGCGGCACTTTTTCAGGAATACGCACGAAATGCCTTCCGTGATATTGCAAATCGAGGCAAGCGGGCAATTCTTTGCGGTGGCACAGGGCTTTATGTGCGCGCTGCGATTGATGATTATCGTTTTCCCGCAGGGTCGCAAGACGATAATCCTGTTCGCGAAAAATACACTGCTTTTGCTCAGGAAAACGGCAATCAGGCTCTTTGGGACCTTTTGCTTTCCGTTGACCCCGAAAGCGCAAAAGAGATTCACCCGAACAACGTGCGTCGCGTTGTTCGCGCATTTGAACTGCGCGAAGAGGGTGCATCGTATGCGCAGCAAAAAAGCAACCTCAAAAAAATCCCCCAAGCTATACCGGCTGTTTTTTTCGGAATTGCGTATGATAGGGAAAAATTAAACGAGCGAATCTATCGTCGTGTTGACATAATGATTGAAAATGGCCTTGTCAATGAGGTCGAAAGCCTTCTCGATAGGGGTTTTCGCGATGGAATCACCGCGCCGCAGGCAATTGGATACAAAGAAATTGTCCAGGCAATAGATGGTAAATGTACGCTTGACGAAGCAATTGAGCAAATCAAAATTGCAACAAGGCGCTACGCCAAGCGCCAGCGGAGCTGGTTTAATCAGGATAAACGTATTATTTGGCTTGACGGAACAAATGCTACAAGCAGCCAGCTTTGCAGCGCAGCTTTGGATTATTTGGTTCAGCGTGATTTTGAACTGCATCAGAAATAGAGGTTTACATCATGGAATACGAAAGCGTGACGATTAGCGGGCAAACAACACTTGAAGACATACATGAGGAACGCGCCCTTCTCGTAGGAGTTGATAGACCCGATGCGACCTGGCCGCTCTCAAGCACCTTGGAAGAACTCGCACGTCTTGCCGATACCGCTGGCGCTGTTGTGGTGGCCACTACAACGCAGAAGCTCTCAAGCCCGAACCCACGAACTTTTGTCGGTTCGGGCAAGGCGGAAGAAATCGCCGATATGTGCCGTTCGTATGCGATTGATTTAGTTATATTCGACGATGAACTGACGCCCTCCCAGCAAAGCAACCTCGAACGAATTATGGGCAGAAGCGTTAAGGTTATTGATAGAACCGCTTTGATTTTGGATATTTTCGCACTTCATGCAACTTCAAAAGAGGGAAGACTTCAGGTACGTTTGGCGCAGAACCAGTATCTTTTGCCGCGCTTGCGTGGTATGTGGGCACATTTGGCGTCAAATCGTATGGGTGGCGGCGTTGGATCTCGTTTTGGCGAAGGCGAAAGCCAGCTAGAAGTCGATAGGCGCATTGTTCGAAAGCGCATTTCGTCCATTAAGGACGAACTCGATAATCTCGCACGTGTTCGCGGCGTTCAGCGGGAAAGTCGCTATAATTCTCATATTTTTAAAATCTCCCTAGCAGGATACACGAATGCGGGTAAAAGCAGCTTGCTTAATGCGTTGACCGATGCGAATGTTCTCAGCTACGACAAGCTTTTTGCCACGCTTGACTCAACAACAAGACGGTTCGAGCTCGAAAATGGACGAGCCGTTACGATAACCGATACCGTAGGATTCATCCAAAAACTCCCAACAACGCTTGTCAATGCATTCCAATCAACGCTTGATGAGATTTGTGGATCGGACTTTGTGCTGCACGTTGTTGATGCTTCTTCGAAGGAATACGAAAGCCAGATTGTTGCTGTTGAAAATGTTTTGAAACAGATTGGTGCCAGTAATATCCCGCGTATCAATGTATTCAATAAATGCGATTTATTACCTTCAGAGCAAATCGAAGTGCTTAAAGAGAAATACCCCCAAGCACTGTTCATCAGCACCCTTACTGGTTTTGGCTTAGATGCCCTCAAAGAAAAGATAGCCGAAGCCGCTTCAGCAACAGAGCAATTGATAGAGGTTGTAATCCCTTATTCGCAAGGCGACTTGGTTTCGTTCGCTCATGAGAAATGCCGCATTGCAAGCGAAAGCTACGAAGAAAAGGGAACTCGCATGTCCCTCTATGCGGGAAATGCGATCCTCCCTCGCTTCGAAAAATATCAAATCTAGAGACGACGAAACACAGCAACAACCTTGCCAGCAATCGAGCAATCTCGCGTAATAATTGGCTCCATGGAAGAGTTTTCGGGCTGCAACCGAATACGATCCGTTTCTCGGTAGAAACGCTTGACGGTTGCCCCGTCATCGATTATTGCTACAACAATATCACCGTTATTCGCGGTTGATTGCTGCTTTACAACCACATAATCACCGTCATTGATGCCGCACTCCACCATTGAGTCTCCGCGAACCGAAAGCATGAACGACGCAGAATCACCCACGATATCAACAGGCAAGGAAAGAACATCCGTAATATTCTCTTCTGCTAAAATCGGTGTGCCCGCAGCAACGTTTCCTACAAGGGGTACATCAATGATCTTGCTGAATGAGGGACTGACAACATTGCGATAATCGCTCGAATCATCGTAATCGGTTGCATTATCCACATCGACGCCATCTTCTAGGGGATAGGCAAGCGTAATCGAGCGCGATTTCATTGCGTCGCGCTTGATGTATCCTTTTTCCTCAAGAGAATTCAAATGAACATGGACGGTAGAAGGGGAGGATAGATTAAGCTCTTTGCATATCTCTCTAACAGTTGGACCGTATCCCTTTTCCTTAATGCACTTCTCAATGCATTCCAAAACGCCGAGTTGCTTCTTGGTAAGTTTTTCTTTTTCAGACATCATATATCTCCTTACCACGAACATTTGTATGTTTTTTATTGACAAGAACTTTTGTTCGATTTATTATAAACACGAACAAAGGTTCTAGGCAAGGGGTAAACATGGGAAATCGAACAAATATTGATTACATTCGTGGAACTACTGCTCGCCGTATTGATTGCATTTCAAATGATGCATTGATTGTTTCATACGATTCCGCTGCAAACGTTGCACGACAGAACACCGCTTTACTCTGCGGCAATCAATTGTCCCGAATCGATAGGCAGTCTCAATGTGCGGCTCAGCTGAATTACGGAACCATAACGAAAGGTCAATATCTTTTTGGCGCGTTTTTTTGCTTTGCCGGTAGCGTTTTGACCTATTTCTTAGGTGTTCTGTTTTAATTCTTTCTTGTTTTCGCCGCTTTTATTCGTAACGGTCCGAACAAAAAGAAGGGAAGGGTATATCATTTGCTCTAAAGTAATAAAGGAGACCAGCTTATGGAATGCCCATCATGTGGATATGCGGAATCTAAAGTAATTGATTCTCGTCCTTATTCGGATAACCACGAAATCAAGAGAAGGCGCGAATGCTTGAGTTGCGGATATCGCTTCTCAACATACGAGCGTCTGGAAGAACGCCCGCTTCTTGTTCTGAAGTCAGACGGATCATCTGAGCCGTATGATCGAGAAAAGCTCATGCGAGGTATTCTTATTGCATGTGCAAAACGGCCCATACCTCCACAAACAATTAATCAGCTCATCGACGAGATCGAAATAGAAGCACGTAATTTCCCTCGTCGAGAGGTACCCTCAAAGAAGCTTGGCGAGATGGCGCTTGCGCGCTTGTCGCAGCTCGATGATGTTGCCTATATTCGATTTGCAAGCGTTTATCAAGATTTTAAGAGCATTGATGAATTCCTATCAGCACTGAAAGATATTAAGCGATGATCAATATACCTGTTCCTTTTGCAAAACTCGATAACTCAATCATCACTCCTGCATATGCGCACGAAGGGGATGCTGGCATTGATTTGCGCTCGACAATCGATTGCGTAATCGAACCTTTCGAGAGACTTGTTGTCCCTACTGGTGTAGCGTTTGCCATTCCAGAAGGATATGCAGGACTAGTAATCCCGCGAAGCGGATTAGCAGCAAAACATGGCATTTCAATCGTAAATGCTCCTGGTCTAATCGACAGCGGCTATCGCGGAGAGATCAAAGTTGTGCTGATAAATTTTGATGCAAAGAAACCGTTTGAAATCAAAACTGGCGATCGCATTGCGCAGATAATGTTTACCCCTTATGCTCAGGCTTACCTTGAACAGCAATCCACCCTTGATGAAACTTCACGCGGAACGGATGGTTTTGGCAGTTCGGGCGTAAGCTAGATTGAGCGAAAAAGAGAGACTATGATTGAAACAGAACTGAGAACCATCAAAAATTTCATTACCGCAGCCAATATACTTGTTATTATTTCGATATTTATCATGGGTATTCCGCTGAGTCTTATTGCAATAATTTGTTCACTAATCGCATCGAAGAAAATGAAAGCGCTTTGCGCATCGACTCAGATAGATGAGCAAACGATGCTTTTCTATCGCAGAAAAATCTCTATGGTCATGACCTTAAGCTTCGTTATATTCGCCATCAATGCGGTGACGACCTATCTTATGTACCCGTATTACGTTGATATGCTCAACGAGATAATGGGCCAATCGGCTTCATCTGCAGCGGGATCATTATCTGCTGGTTCAGCGTCTACGGGGTCAATTTGGGGATAATTCAATTACTGATTGAAAGGAGTCGATAGCATGCTTATCACAACTACGGATTTTATTCCAAACCGCAATTATCAGCCAGTTGGTCTTGTGCGAGGAAATGTTGCATATTGCAAGCATTTAGGTCGTGACATCATGGCTGGATTCAAAAACCTTGCTGGTGGAGAGATTAAATCATATACCGATATGCTCAACGAAGCGCGCGATATTGCCGAAGAACGCATGGTTCACGAAGCAACATCTCTTGGTGCCGATGCAATTATCGGAATGCGCTTTATGAACGATACCGTCAGTGAAGGAACGATTGAAGTCATCGCGTACGGAACTGCGGTAAAGTACCAATAAGCAATCTTATTTGAAAAATCTCAATCTTGCCTGTGCGGCATTATCAAAGTGATATGCCGCACGTTTTTTTGCGCTAACGGCAATTTAATCGAGATAAATTGCCGCAACCCTTCGTCTCGATTCCTTCGCTATGTTAACGTCGGGCAATTTTGACCACTGAAAGTCAATTTAATTTAGCCAATTTAAGCCAAACTAAATTAGCCACTACGTCATTTCCTCTACACTGTTTTTTGCTGTTACACCAGTGTTAGGAGGTATATGAACAATATAAATGAACGCAGTGACCTACAAGAAATTATAGACAATGCACTCTCGGAAATGGCTGAGGATGCAGGGGAAAACTTTGATATTCGTTCCATTAATTTAGCAGTTAATTTGCAAGTTCATCCGAACACTTGCGTTTTGTTCTCGAACTGACCCGAACGCGTTCGGATGAGTCCGAG
>CAKTVK010000022.1 GCA_934623455.1 uncultured Eggerthellaceae bacterium
GTTTGAGCGTCGAGCATTTTTTGAAACAGCAGATCCCCTTTTATCATCAAGCGAAAGGAGAAAGCTTCCGTGGTTTTCAAGAAGAGTAAAAAATCCCCCGAGACCGAAGCGCTCAAGGAAGAGCTTGCGCAGGAAATCGAATCGGTTGATGTTGAGACCGATGTCGAAGCGGTTATGCGCAAGTACGACCGCGAGTCGAACACGCGTGTTTGGGAAGGCGCTCCGAAGGCTGTTATCTCGGCGATTATGGCGCTGTTCAGCATTTACTGCATTGGCATGACGCTGTTTTCAACGGAGTTGCCCGAAACGAAGCTGGCGCGCTTCTTGGCATGCGTCATTATCATTGGCTATCTGATTTACCCTGCACGCAAGAACGGACGCGTGCGCGTAAACTATATGCCCTGGTACGATGTTGTTATCATGCTTGCCGGCGCGGGATCTTTCTTGTATTTCGCTTTTAACGCGTACGATATCTTGATGCTGACAAGCCGCATTGAACCGCTGCATATCGTGCTGGGCATCATCGGCATTTTGGTTGTTGCCGATTTGTGCCGCCGCAGCGTTGGCGTTCCGATTCTGGTGGTTGTTGGCTGCTTGCTGATTTACGCGCTGGTCTGGCGTTATGATCAGTGCCATGACTTGTACCTGACCATTCGCTTGATTATCTTCAAGCTGTTCTACACCACAAGCGGTGTTATTGGCACGCCTATCAACGTGTGCTACACCTACATTGTGCTGTTCATCATCTTTGGCGCGTTCTTGGAGCGCACGGGTATTGCGGCGTTCTTCATTTCGTTCGCGAACCGCGTTGCTGGCTGGTCTTCGGGCGGTGCGGCGAAGGTTGCGGTTATTTCTTCCGCTTTATGCGGCATGGTTTCCGGTTCTTCGGTTGGCAACACGGTAACAACGGGTTCGGTAACCATTCCCATGATGAAGAAGACCGGCTACAAGCCCGAATTCGCGGGTGCTGTTGAGGCTGCGTCATCTACCGGCGGACAGATCATGCCTCCTATCATGGGCGCTGCGGCGTTCCTGATGGCCGAGTACATGGGCATTCCGTACATCGAAGTCGCAACGAAGGCCCTGATTCCTGCGCTTTTGTATTTCACCGGCATTTTCATTACGGTTCATCTGGAGGCAAAGAAGCTTGGCCTGAAGGGTATTCCCGTAAGCGAGCTGCCCAAATGGTCGTATCTGGCGAAGAACTGCTACTTGATTCTGCCGCTGGTTTTGCTGGTGTGGTTGGTGTCCACGGGTGCGCGCACTATGGCTGTTTCCGCGGCCATCTCCATTGTGGGCGCGTTCCTGATTGGCTGCATCAACTTCTTTTTGACCAACCTTCGTGAGCGCGAAGAGGGCCAGACTATCGGCGATGTGTTCAAGCAGACCGCCATTATTGCAGGCAACATGTTGTACGAATCGCTGCAGGCGGGCGCTAAAAGCGTTATCTCCGTTGCTGTTGCATGCGCCATGGCAGGTCTGATTGCTGGCTGCATTACCGTAACGGGTCTTGCTTCCACCATGATCAACGGCATTGTTGCGATTGCGGGCGACGCGGTTATCATCGGCTTGATCCTGACTATGCTGTGCTGCATCGTTTTGGGTATGGGCGTTCCCACCACGGCGAACTACTGCATCATGGCTTCTACCTGCGCTCCGATTCTGATCCAGCTGGGTATTCCGGCGGTTGCTGCTCACTTCTTCGTGTTCTACTTTGGCATTGTGGCGGATATCACACCACCTGTTGCGCTCGCGGCCTACGCGGGCAGTGCCATTGCGCGTTCGAACCCCATGAAGACGGCTGTCAACGCCACGAAGCTTGCTATTGCGGCGTTTATCGTTCCGTATATCTTGGCGTTTAACCCCGTGATGATTCTTGAGGGCGACGTTACGGTTATTTCGGTGGCGATCATCGTTATCACGTCGCTGGTTGGCTTGTTCGGTGTTTCGGCTGGTCTGAACGGGCATCTGTTTAAGAAGATTCCCATGGTGCTGCGCGTTGCTATTATTGCGGCGGGCATCTGCATGATGATTCCCGAGGTTTATTCCGATATTATTGGCCTTGTTGCGGTTGGCGGCATCTTTATGCTGCAGTACTTCATGATGAAGAAGCAAAGGGCCGCGCAGGCGTAGTTTTTGAGTGCTGGCTTGCCAGCTAAGATGATGCTTGAAGCGGGGGACGGCTTATGTCGCCCCCGCTTTGTGTTTGCTGGTGGGTTTAGCGGCTGCTATACGTCGAGTGCTTCTGCCAGAGCGAGCAACACGCGATTTTCCCTGTTCAGCGCCGAGGCTTCAGGGTCGTAATCAAGAACAACGATATTCATGCCAGGGAAGCGCTTTGCCAGGTCGTGCATGCTACCGCGTACGTTAACGTGACCTTTCAAGCACCCAAAGCTTTGCAGGTAGATGACGTGGCGCACACCTTGGTCGTAAAAATGCTGAAGCTGGTCAAGGTAGCGCACGTCTTCGGCAAATAGCGCTTCAAGGCGAGGAAGGGCAGGCTGGCATCCATGCGATTCGATGGTTGCGAGTAGATTGTCGTTGAGGAATGAGTCGAAGACAAGGGGCGCCGTCCCGATGACGCCGACAAGGGGTTTTGCGGTTTCAGGCGCATTACCGGGGTTGATGCTGCTGGTCGTCGCACATCCGATTGTGCCGCTGGCGCTGTTGTTATTGGGCATTGCGCCGACACCGTGGGTTGCGCGGTTGCCGGCGTCGTTGCCAGCGCTGCGTGTTCTGCTGTAGATACAGCTTCCTGTGAATCCCCGACCTTCCTCTATCGCATCAATTGGCCATGCATTTTCCCAGGTAATGTTGATGTTCCTTCCTGTAATGCGTTCAAGGAGGTACGGTACGGCCTCAAGAACGCATTCGTGACATACGTTCGGCAGCGTCAACACATCAAGCTGGGGGCGCGCGGCAAGAATGCGCAGGCTGCGCCCGACGATAGCAGCGGTGCTGTAGCAAAGGTCGCGCGTGTAGGATCGCGCTGCTTCGATGTCGGCGATGCTCAAGTGCGCAAATGCGGCAGCGTTTCCTTCTTCGGCGTATTGTGCCAGGTGGGAGTCGAGCATGGGGATGCGTGCCATTGCGGTATTGGCTGCTGCGTCTTGTTTCGGTTTATGTTGCGGAGTAGCTTTGGCCATTTCGACCGCGGCTTCCGTGCTAGGTGTGTCTTTTGCGCCGCTGATTTCGGGCGCGTCGGTGCTAACTTCCTGTTCCTTTCGGGCAAGATCCAGCTGCTCAATGTTTTCCGCTAATGCGCGCAAGCGAATGCGCAGATGAGCTGTGTCGGTGATTTCGTCCACTTTGAGCGCGGTGAACAAGCGACCGCGTTTCTGCAGGTAATCACCGACTTGCACGACGTTGATGCCGTCATAAAGGCATCCGAACGACTGTAGCGCAACAACGTCGATGCGTTCGTGATGCATTGCGTAGTTTGCAAGGCGCAGCATGTGCGAAGCTTTCTTCCATGGGCTGCTGGCGGAGTCGGGCGGCTCATCACCTGCCGCATCTGTTTCGGTAAGCCGTGGTGCATCGTTGCGGGTTATAACATTAGGCGATAGCACGGCAAGTCCCAGGCCGGTGAGCACTTCGTCAATGCGATGCCCTGTTGCAGCGTCAATATGGTATGGGCGCCCCAAAAGTAAAATGCCATGATGTTTGGGGTTGCTTTCCACCCAGGCAAGCGCTTTCTCGTTTGCCTTGCGTACCAGGCTTTCGTGTTTCTGTTGAGCAGCAAGGCCTGTTTGCAGCGCACCTTCGAATTCTTCACGTGAAAGCGGGTCGCCTGTGCTGGTTGCCAGCTCAGAGACGGCTTCGAACAGAGATTCTCTTGCCTCATGGGAGGTTGCAATTCTCTGTGGTTTTGCAAACGGCAGCAGGGGGCTTACCATGTGCTGCGCAAGTTCAAGCGTTAGGCTCGCGCCATCTTGCAACGCAGACGCATACCCCGTGGAAACCGCGCAGTTCACGCCGCGTTGGTAGCGGGGTGCGAATACATGCGTTGCGCCTGCTTGGCTGAGCTGCTTCAAGCGGCGATGCGAGAGTTTCGCGGGGTAGCAAACGCTTTCCGAGGGAACGGTTTCGGCACCCGCGCTGTCAACATGGAAAGAGCGTTCTGTTCGTTCGCGGGGAAGAAGCACGGTGAAGCCCAAGTCGCTGAAAAATGCATGCCAAAACGGCGCGAACTCGTAGGTGAGCAGCGTATTCATGATGCCGATGCGCACGCTGGCGCGCTTTCCTTTGCCTTCGTAATCGGGAATGCGTTCCAGAAGCGCCCTTTGTACGGCTACGGCATTCGGCGCGCTGTGCTTGCGGCTCTGCTGCCCGGTTGCGTACAGCTCCAGCGCTTTGCCGCAGCGGTTCCCGCCAATGTAAGTGCGCGTAGGCGTGGCTTCGTGCTGTTTATTGCCCTCGGTTGCGCCTGTCGTACCTGCTGCACCCGAGGCGCCTGGTGCACCCGCCGCCTTCTCCTTCGCAACGGTCACCACGGAAAGCGTGCAACTGTTCGCGCAGCCTTCGCAGGTGCGCGTTGTGCGCTTGGGAGCGAAATCGGCAAGCTCCTGCCGCGAGAGAAGCGTGCTTCGCGCACCTTCGCCTTGTGCCTGTGCTCGTTTGCGTGCGACAAGTGCGGCACCCAGCGCTCCCATCAGATTCGCACGGTTCGGGCGAATGACGTGTTTTCCCGTCAGCAGCTCGAACGCGCGCAGTACGGCATCGTTCATGAAGGTTCCGCCTTGCACCACAATGGTGTCGCCCAAGGAATCAAGATTGTCCAGGCCGATGATGCGAAACAACGCATTTTTCACCACGGAATATGCGCAACCAGCGGCAAGGTCGTTTGTATCAGCGCCCACTTTTTGAGCATGTTTCAAGCGGGAATTCATGAACACCGTGCATTTTGTTCCCAGGTCAACGGGGTTTTTTGCGACGAGTGCCGCATTAGCGAAACTGTCTTTTGGCAAGCGAAGCGTATAAGCGGTTCCTGAAAGAAACGAGCCGCATCCGCTGGAGCACGCCTCGTTCAGGATGGCGTTTTCCACCAGGCCGTCTTTAACCCAGATGGCTTTCATGTCTTGTCCGCCAATGTCCAGCAGAAAGCTCACGTCGAGCGCAAACGACAGGGCGCCTTGCACGTGCGCGGTTGTTTCGACGATGCCGGAATCAACGCCTAAGCAAGCTTTCAGCATGTCTTCGCCGTAGCCGGTTGCCACGGTATGGGCGATGTAGACGCTATCGGGTCCACGATACTCCCGCGGGAAGTCGGCATACATATCGCGCAAAAGCTCAGTGGTTGTTTTTAGGACGTCACCATGGTTTTCCTGGCTGTCTCCCCAGATGAATTGCCCGTTTTCGTTTATAACGGCGATTTTTACCGCAGTTGAGCCGGCGTCGATACCCACATAGACGGGGCCTCGTTGAAGGAAGATATTCTCACGGGTCACGACTTCTTGTGCATGACGCTGCTTGAATTCTTCGCGCTCGGATTCGTTTTGGAAAAGCGGAGCCAAGCGCGCTAGGCTGTCGTCGCGGAACTCGGCGGCGGTAAGCTGGTCTTCGAGCGCCTGCAGGCTGGTTATTTGCGGCTCGGGCAGCAGGGCGCCGTAAAGACCCGACCCGCGCGCGGTGAAAAACTGCGCGTCAGCAGGGCGAATGCCGGTCTCGCCGGTAAGCCCCAGCGCTTTTCTGAAGCGCACGGCAAGATCGGAGAGGAACTGGAAAGGGCCGCCCAGGAAAACGACCGTGCCCGTTATGGGACGCCCGCAGGCAAGACCGCCCAGCGTTTGGCGAACCACCGCGTCAAGCGTGCTCCCTGCCAGGTCGTTCGTGCGAGCGCCAGCGTTCATCAGGGGGCGGATGTCGGTTTGCGCGAACACCGCGCAGCGCGACGCAATGGGGTAGATGCGCGACGCACCCATGCTTAGCTTGTCCATATCGGCGGTTCGCACGCCTAAAAGATACGCGATGTTATCGATGAAGCCGCCCGTGCCACCTGCGCACGTTGCGTTCATACGTTGCTCAAGGCCGCCCGTCAGGTAGATGATCTTTGCGTCCTCGCCGCCCAGCTCAATAACGCAATCGGCTTGCGGATATTCTTTTTTGACAATCTTCGTGGTGGCAACAACTTCTTGCACAAAGGGAAGCCCCAGCGCTTCCGCAACGCTGATACCCGCCGATCCCGTTATGGCAATGCTGCCCTTCAAGTCGCTATAGCGCCAGTTCAGCTCATGGATTATTTCTAGAAGTGTAGTCTTGATGTTTGAGCGATGCCTGCGGTACACGCTGTAAACCAGTCGCGAATCCTGATCACTTATGCAGACTTTCACGGTTTTTGATCCGCAATCGATGCCGATTTGGTAGAAGGGATCGGTCGTTGGCTGGTTCGCTTGCTGTCCGCTGTTCGACGTGCTCGTGTTATCCATGGTATCCTACCTGCTCAAATACATTTCTCTCATGTTCAATTGTATTTGTTGGGCGGATAAAAGGGAAGCGGAAAAGGAGTAAGGGGTTTGCTGTGCCCGTCTTGGTTCGGTTGGTTGATTTTCGAATTTGCTCGAATGTCTATTGCTGCTTGTTGATTTTGGCTTTGCCTGTCTGAACTGGCTCGCAGATCGGCTATTCGGGATTGGATGGTTCTCAGGGGCGATTTTGAAAATTATCTTGCATGAGGCGGGGAGATGTGGCATAATAACGAACTCGAACGTGCAAAGCGTTCGTTTCGGGCGATTGGCGCAGCGGGAGCGCAGGTGCCTTACAAGCACAAGGCCGGGGGTTCAAATCCCTCATCGCCCACCACTAACTCAAAGACCTCCAGCAACGGGGGTCTTTTTCATTTCCGGGGAGCCGTGCGGGGATTTGAACCCCGCGAGGGGATTGCCGAACCGTCTCGAAGATCATCTTGTCGGAAAAACAGCTCCGATGTGCAAAATATTCCCGTTCGGGGTAGGTCGATCTTCTAAATAGACGACGATTGAGCAGCGTGATATAGCGTCAAAATCTGGTGAACTGGGGTTTTGTAAATGTGGTGCCGTGATGTGAGGCCTTGGAGTAGGAAAATGCAGACTATCTGCGCATTTCACCTACCCCGAACAGGAGTATTTTGCACATTTGTCCCGAATTTTCGACAAGATGAAGCAAGGGAGTCGACCGGGATGGCGTTCCCCCCCCGCAAACAGCGTTTAGATGCGACCTGCAGGAGAGCTACGGCTCGGTGTTTCTCGGGCAGCTGCACCTCGTGTAGATTGCTAGCCTGTAGTGGGGCTATTGTTTCGCGGGATTGCTTCTGATTTCCGAATTATAATTGGTCGCTTGTGCTTCAGGGATCAGTCAATCTTTCATTTTCTCTTTGGATGATTTCCGATTTTCGCCTTGCGAAGGGCGGATTTTGGCAGTTTGAAAGAATCGTTCTTTTCCAGATTGGACTTTTGTCTAGTCGCAAGCATAGAGAAAGAAAAAGTTTCAAAAATGACACAGCTCGGCAAAAGGTAACGAAACGCCGTTTCTTAGTTGACCCCCCCCCTCATTCATTTGCAACACTCAATGCTATAGCAACGAGACTGCACCATTGCACCCTGATAGGTGTCGAATGGGTAAGGCGGTAGGCTTTGCGTGTGCGTCAGACATTTGCGTAAAACGTTACGAGAAAGGAAGGGGCATGACGAAGGTAAAGGGTTCCACAAGGGGTTTTCTGGGTGTGCTGTTATCGCTGATGTTGGTTGCGGGTTTACTGCCGGTGTTGCCAACAGCGGCAGTGGCTGATGAGGTTGATTACTCTCCGGTGATTACGACTCAGCCTTCGGCATACGAAACCGCTGATTATTCTGATTTTGCCGGTGTTTTTCTGGAGATAGAAGCTGAAGCTCCGGGCGGAGGTGAGCTTTCGTATCAGTGGTATCGTGTTGGCGAAGACGATGATGAGCTGCTTAGTGACGACATCGCCATGGGTAACATGCTTTTGGCGCCTGCGAATATCGTGGGAATAAGTAAGTATTATTGCGTTGTGACAAACACAGTGAACGGCGTTGCTTATTCTGTCAGGTCAAACGTATCTACCGTGACAATAAATGCTCCGCATAGGGAATATATTGCAAAAGTAAATGTATTCAAGGGAGATGAGCAAATCCTCAACGGGCAAGGATTCTGGCAGGGCAAGCAGTTTGATATCGATGTCGATGCAACTAGCTCCTATAAACTTCAGCTGCTTCCTATCGATATTTCATCCGAATCTGCCTACTCTATGTCGCTTAGCTACAATGGCCAAACTGCTTCACCCGTGCCTTTCCAGCGCGAGACCGCGCTTGATACTTCCCAGTTTCCTGTGGGAAGTGAGGGTTATCTGGTTGTAACGGTGGGTGAACTTGCTGCCGACGGCACCACGTTTGCCTATAGTGAGGCGTATCGCATTAATGTGAAAAAAGAAGCCGCTCCGACGTACTTTAAGGTTAAGGTCTCCGTCGAAGCTAATAATCCCGTCAAGGTGGGTGATACCATTGTTGCCAATGTGGTTGCTACCGCCAACAACGGCATGGCTGCTTTGCAGGGAACGTTAAGCTATGATTCGTCTCTATTGGAGCTTGTTTGCGTGACGAAGGGTTCTGGTTTGTCTCAGAGCGCATCTTTCCTGCCCTCCAATGGAGCCCCCGAGGCGTTGTTCAGCTTTTACGAAAATGAAGCAGATGCCACCCATGGCATTGTTGTAGCTACCGCCACGTTTAAGGTACTGAAGGCGGGCGATGCTTCTATTTCGATTTCCGATAGCGTTGCGTCTTTGCGTGGTGATGTCTTGGATTATTTGGTTGTTGTAGACGATCCCGCTACGGTGACTGCTATTTCTGATGCTTTGTTGGGCGACGTTAACGGTAACGCGAAGGTGAATATCGTTGATGCTCAGGTGGTTTACGACATGGCAACGAATAAATACGGAGCCGATTACGCGTCCCTTCCTTTGCCTGACTCTTGGAATAAAGCTACTTTGCTGTGGGCGGCCGATGCGAACAGCGATGGCGCGATAGACGCGACTGATGCGTTTGCCATTCAGCATTTCGCGCATTACGGTGCCTGGAACTAGCGATGCGGTAACAGCAAATTACATGATGCTCGCGGGTCGTTTATAGATTCGCGGGCGTTTTTTATCGGTCCGAAATAAGAGCAAGAAAGGAAGGGGAGGAAAGTGACGAGGGCGGGAAAGCTTACGCGTGCGGTGAACGCGCTGTTGTCGTTGGTGCTTGCGGCGGGGCTTTTGCCGGCACTGCCGGCAGTGGCTTCAGCCAATGAGTTGAATATGCTGGCACCCGCTGAGCCTGCGGCGGAGTTGGGCAGCGTACATGTGATTGTGGAAAACACCACATTCATTGAACCCGTTGATAATTTGGAGCCCGCATGGAAAGGAACGCTTGTGGATGCGGATGTTGCTTTGAAATCCGAGTCCACCATGGGAACATGTATAGTCGAAGCCGTCCAGGCTGCAGGCAAAGAAATAGATTACACAACCAGTTCCGCTTTCGGGTTTTATATCTCGGGTATTGAAGGACTGGAGCAGTTCGACGGTGGCGACAATTCCGGCTGGATGGGCACCCTCAATGATTGGTTTACCGATAAGGGTTTTGCGAATTACACGGTTGAGAATGGTAGTCTGTCGGCAGGCGATGAGATTCGCGTAATGTATACGTGCACCATGTATGATTTGGGCAATCCTTATAATACCGACAAGACGCTGGCGAATATTGACTTTTCTGCGGGCAGCCTTGATCGCGCGTTCAGTCCTAGCGAACATGCCTATACGCTCACAGTGCCCGAAGGCACGACTTCCGTGAAAGTAACGCCTACGGCGGCGAACAAGAACTTCCAGGTGCGTACGTTTGTGGGGGACACCCAATACAAGCGGGGCGTAGATATCCCTGTGTCTGACGGTTCCATTATTACAGTGAAAAGTGGGTATGCGAATCTTGAGGCAACGGATGATGGTGGCGTGGAAGTATACACATTTGCAATCAAGACCGCTATGGATTTCGCCCCGCGCATCACGGCACAACCCGCTGGTTTTACTTGCAAGGTGGGTGATTCTGCGAGGTTGACCGTTCGGGCAACCGCCGCTGAAGGGGCGGTGTTGTCTTATCAGTGGTTCGAGACCTCCGATGGAGAATATGTTGCCATCGAGGGGGAAACGTCATCGCGTTTTCGTGTTCCTACGGTCGAAGCTGGAACAAGGACTTATTGTTGCGATGTTACTGCTACCATAAATAACCAAACGTATACTACGCGTTCCCATGCCGCAAAAATGATTATCAAGTCTGCTGGTGCAGAGGTTGTAGGCCAGGGCACGTTTAAGAATGCAAATTGGACCGTATACGATAGTGGCGTGTTGAAATTCAGCAAAGTCGAAGGAACCGATGGAAGAACGGAAGATGCCTCGGCCTTTGATGCTCTGCCCTATGTGACTTATTACAAAGGGATGATTTCCTCGGTTGTAATCGATGAAGGGATTACTTATCTTGGCGAGTATCTGCTGCAGGGCCTGAATGCTGCGTCCATTACGTTCCCAGAATCTCTGATTGATATCGGCGAGAAAGCTTTTTTCGGTTGCAGTACCCTTAAGGTGTACAACTGTGCTAAGGGTGGCGCCGTCTACATTGATGGCAATTACCTTTTGGCTGATCACGGCAAGAAATTGGTGAAGGTTATGGACGCCTCGCTGCTTAAAGGCGTTGTGACGATTCCTTCTACGGTAACAGCCATCGGTGAGCAATTTCGCGGTGCGACCGCAATTACGGGTATCGAGTTGCCCGCAGGACTTACTTCTCTTGCTCCGTTTGCCTTCTATGGCTGCAAGGAGTTGAGGGATATCACCATTCCGTGCAATCTTCCAGCTGGCTGCAACGCATTTGGCGGTTGTTCTAGTTTGACAAGCATTACGTTTGCTGAGGGTGTTACTTCCGTTTTGGGTGGCGGCCTGGGATCCCTGGATGGTTTGAAGTCTATGTATTTCCCCTCTACTATCGTTGAGCTCGATGGCTTGCTTGTTGGCCATGGTGTGAACAATGTTGCGTTTGCCGAAGGCAGTCCTTTTTCGGTCAAAGAAGGCGTGATTACGAAGACTACCAATTCTGGTATAGAAATCGTCAAAGCGCTTGCAAATGCTAAAGTGACCGATGAAAGCGGTACGCTGGTCATTCCGCAAAATGTTATCGCTATCGGAAATGGTGCGTATCGAGATAATACCGACATTAGGGCAGTTACGCTTCCCGACATGTTGGACAGCATTGGCGATTATGCGTTCAGCGGATGCTCTAGCCTTTCGGGCGATCTTTCTTTGCCCCAAGGCATTACTAAGCTGGGGGCTTTCGCTTTTTATGGTACGAATATCTCTAGAGCATTTGTGCCATTTGGCGTTGCCTTTGTTGGACAGGATCTATTCAGTAACTGCAATAGCCTGAAAGAGTTGGTTTTGGCTAGCAATCTGAATTGTTCGGTAAGCATTTGCAGAAGCAGCGACTCTCTGGAACGCATTGTGGTAGCCGAGGGCGTTACATCGCTTACGGGCAGTGCCCTTGCTGCTAGCAGCGCTACGTCTTTGCCAAAACTTGCATTGGTGAGCTTGCCAGCAAGCCTTGAAGATTTTCAGGCAACGGCATTACGGAATCAGGCGGCGTTGACCACTATCGATTGTGCTCAGGGTGGGAAGTTTTCTTTTGAAAATGGCCTAATGATTAACACGCTATCGCACGAGATAGTTTTTTCACTTATGTCGCTTAGCGGATGCGTTGACGTTCCGCAGGATATTGTCTCTATCGGAGACAGCGCTTTTTTTGAGAGAGCGAATATCGAAGGCGTTGTCTTTCCCGATGGGCTGGCTTCTATTGGAAAGCGGGCGTTTAATGGGTGTGTCGGGATTGCGGGCGAATTAGTTATTCCTGCTTCTGTAACGTATATTGGAGAATATGCTTTTTACGGTTGCACAGGCTTAACGAAGGTGAACTGCCTTTCTCCTGTTGATGCGGTTGATATTACGTATGAAACGTCGGCGTTCAGCCGTTGTTCAAGCGTTGTTAAGGTAAAACTGCCTCAAGGTCTAACCACGTATGATCGCCTATTCACGTACGGTGACAAGGTGACGTCGTTAGCATTGCCCGATACCGTAACTGCTTTGGGCCCGCTGGGTGAAAATTTCCGTGGCATGAAGACTTTGCGCAGTGTTTCTTTGCCCGGTGTTACTGCGCTGGAATCTGAATTCGATGATTGTGGCAGTCTGGACACCATTGACATATCAAGTGTCAAGGAGATTTCGGGTGGTGCTCTTTCGGGGGCGGGGGAAAGTCTAAAGGAGCTTTATTTATCGAAAGACCTTACGTCTTTCTTTGCGAGCAGCAGCGTGGCGTATCCTATGTTCATCTACTATCCCGGCTCTCTTCAGGATTGGGACAAGATTACGTTTGACGATTCGGTGCTTGATGGTATTGAAAAGAGTGGAACCACCGTGGTATGTGACTATAGAGCCTCCAATGAGCCTCTGGTCATAGCATCTCAGCCTAAAGACGTTGTTGCGTTCACTGGACTGCCCTCTTCAACTACCTCTTTTGAGGTTGAGGTTCCGCAAGACGCTACGGTCAACTACTTTTGGTATGACCAAAATGGGGCGTGTGTAAGTGTGACCGACGACGCGAGCTTCAGTGTTACTCTAGCTTCTGCAGGCACATTCGTGTATAGGTGTGTTGCTAAAGCCATTGCTCCCGATGGCGTAGTGCGCACCGTCTCAAGCGATGAGTTTACGGTGACGGTGCGTGCCGCTGACGGTTTGTTCGAGGGTGCTGGTACGGAAGAAGATCCTTATTTATTGAAGACTGCGCAAGATTTAACAAACTTATCCACGCTTGTAAATAATGGCATGTCATATGAAGGTGCCACGTTCAAGATGGCGGGGGATATTGAGCTTCCTTCTGGTTGGGTTCCTCTGGGTGCTACTAAGGATGGTTCCGACGATATCAGGCGAGGCAAGAATCTGAACGCTTTCAAGGGCACATTCGATGGTGGCGGCTATACCCTGATTGTGCCTGTTGGTGAAAAACCCCTGTTCAAGTACGTATGGAATACCACCGTTAAAAATTTGAATATTTACGGTGAGCGCATCGAGGGCGGTGGTCTTGTTGATTCGTATACGGGTGTTGGACTTGACGGTTGTGCCGTAGATATTGACGGAGTGACTTTGAAGAGTGGCTCTCGGACTCTGAAATCGGGCTTGGTGGCTTCGGCTGGTGGCAGTGGGTTTGCCCATGCGAGTTCGGGTTTCGTTGTTGCTATTCGAAACTGCGTTGTGGAGGACAGTGTGATTGTAGGTTACGATGGCACGCAGAATCAGATTGGCTCTATAGCGGGACGCGTTAACGGTGTTATTGAGGACTGTTCTTCGTACGCTACGGTGAAGGGTGTAAACTACGTGGGAGGAGTGCTGGGCACGCGCGATAACGCTATGGGTCAGTGCGTAGTCAAGAACTCGTCTTTCTATGGTGTTGTTGAGGGTTCCGGCGATTGCGCAGGCGGTGTCGTGGGCGGCGGCTACGACAACTCTACTGCTCCTAACGGAGCGCGACCGACCATTGAGGGGTGTAGAGTTGACGGGTCGGTGATGGGTTCGCGTTACGTGGGTGGCATTTTTGGCGGCGATCTGTTTGTTGCTCAGACCTGGGATAATGTTGTTGGCTCTATAAGCGGTAACGTCTTTTCTGGCAAGGTGAGCGGTAGCGAATACGTGGGCGCGGTCATTGGCTACCTGGATAGCCTAAATCGCTACGATAGCGTTTCGGGGAATGTGTTTACGTATGGGTGCGGAGCGGATAAAGGTATCTCGTTTGTGAAGTACATTGATACTAGTTGCCAGAATCCTGTTGTTCCGAATGGGACCGTGGTTTTTAATACCGCCAACGGTACGGCTGCTTGTCCCGAGGTTGCTGGCTGCGCTTGGAGAGCGGACCATAATCGCGCCGACGACCCTCTAGGCGCCGATGCCGATGCGCTGTGTAAGATGATTGTTCCTGGTCCTGAAGACATCCAGCTAGGCGATGTGAACGGAAATCTACGCGTTAACATTGTGGATGCTCAAATTGTTTACGATATGGCCAGGGGTCGGTATGGGGATAACTATGCTGATTTGCCCCTTTCTGCTGATTGGACGTATGCTACGTTGCTATGGGCGGCCGATGTGAATAGAGATGATGCCGTTGATGCCGTTGATGCGTTTGCCATTCAGCGGTTTGTGCATTGCGATAGCTGGAGCTAACTATGCGCCAACGATAACTGTTCTTTCGACTTCTCCTCCTCTTCCCTTTATTCATGCGACCCCCGGCTGACCTGCTCCTAGGGGTCGCGGTTTTTACCAGCCGGGATTAAGGAAATTGCATTATGGGTGGCGCGGGGAGTGGGGGCCTAAGCGCCCGCACTGCTCAGCCAGAACCAGAAGCTATGCCTTAGGTTTATGCGCTACGTGCACCGCAGCGATGCCACCCGTATAGTTTTTCCAGGTCACATCAACAAAACCAGCGTTCTCCATAAGGTGAGCCAACCCTTGTTGATTCGGAAACGCCTTGATGCTTTTCGCCAAATACACAAATCCCGATTTGTCGCCCGTGATCAGGCCGCCCCAAAACGGAATCAGGTGCTTCAGGTAAAAGTTGTATAGCGCATGCCACACGGCATTCGGCGGCGTGGAGAACTCCAGGCATGTGAGGCTGCCGCCCGGCTTGAGCACGCGAAACATTTCCGCCAGCGCTTGCTCGCGATCAGGCATGTTACGAATACCGTACGCCATGGTAATGGCATCGTAGCTGTTGTCCGCGTAGGGAATGCTCTGCGCGTCCACGACCTCGAAGTCAATGGGCACGCCGCAATTTTTGCCTTCGAACTCCACGTGAGCGCGCGCAACGTCCAGCATTTCGTCTACTAAATCGGTGCATTGAATGTGCGCGGGGTGTTTCGTGCGTGCGACCGTAAACGACACGTCGCCCGTGCCACCTGCGATATCAAGCACGTCATCGGTCTCCTTGATGGGCGCTTGGTGCATCATGCCGGAAAGCCACGCTTTATACGCGCCAAAGCTCGAAATAGCGTTAAACCGTTCGTATTTCTTGGCGATGCTGCTAAAAATATCTTTTACGCGTTCCGATGAAATCTCGGCAGGCGCTTCTTTTCCTGTTGCGGTATCAATGCTCACGTTGTGTTATTCCTTTCAAAATGCGGCAAATGCCCTGTTCAGGTTGCACGCGAAGGCGAAATTGAAGGTTCAGGTTTTTGCGGCGAAGGTGTAGCTGCGTTCTGTCGGCATCGGCGTCGCGACGCGCGCCGACCAGCGCTCGGCATCCGCGCCCGCCGCCCTGCGCCCCTTACTGTTCGCGACGGCGCAGCTTGTCCAGCTTGCGGGCATCGCGAGCGCCGGCGCGTCCCGCTGCTCCTTTCAGGCCGCCTGCGCTCAGGGGGCCGTGGTGCTCCGTACGCTCGGCCTCTTCATCCATCATCTGCTCCAGCAGCGGATCGCGCATTACGCTACCGCGCTGAGCTGCGGGAATAGCGCAAGCATCGCCTACGACGGCATCGGTGCCGGCGCGTCCTGCTTCCAGCTCGGCATTTTCCGCATCGAACGCGGCATTTGTGTTCTCGCGCGCAAACCCGGGCGCAACCACGCTTCCGAATGCTGCCACTTGCTCGCCTGCATCGTTCGCAAGCAAGCGTCCGTCACCCATACCATCGGTGACTACGCCCTTGAACGTGCAGTTCGGCGTGCCATCGGGGTTCCAGGCGGGCGCTTGCACGCCATTTTTCTGCGGAGGATACGCAAACTCGCTTGCCGCCGAACGCCATGTACCCGTCAAGCGGCTTGCCAAGTTTACCGGCACGTTGGAGAGCCCCAGTTTCGCAAGATGCAGCGCATGGGTGGGCTTGATATCAAACGCCCAGTTCAACTCGCTCTTTTCTGCAACTGTATTCTCCGACAAGCGCTCGAATTCCTCTTTCAGCGCCGCCATGCGCGTGTCGATGCATCCCGTGCCGTTATACAGCACGTCGTCCAGACGGTTCATCTGCTCGCGCGCCTCGCGCACGCGCTTGTCCACCGCTGCGCTCATCGCGGGGTCCAAAATGCCGTGCTCGCCCTTAATGCGGTTGATGTCCAGCGCCGCGTCATACGTGGCGTCTACCATCTCGTCTACGCTCATGTAGTCGCTCTCGTAGTTCATGATATGCTTCCAGCTGGGAAGAATCATGCGCTGACGATGCTCCTCGAACGTGCGTGCGCGCAGCTTGTACCCGTAATGCTCGGGGTTGTCGAACGCGATAGAGCCCACATCCAAAAACGGCGCCATGGGGCTGGTCATGACCACCAGGCGCGGGTCGTAATTCACGCGCTCGTACAAATGTTGCACGTATGCGCCGGTCTCGCGCACGCTTGCGGCGGTCTGCTTGGGAATGCCCGTCATGAAATACAGGTCAAAGCGATCGCAGTTGGGGTGCGAAAGCGCCTCGACAATCGTGTCTTCCAGCTCCGCCATTTTGTAGTGTCCCTTGCCGAACGCCGCGCGCACGTCGTCGTCGTGGCTCTCGGCGGAAATCTCTACCGACCAGCTTTTCAAGTTGGCGTCAAGCATGTTGTAGAAGTCGTTGCCGCCCGGCGGAGGACCGAAAAACTCAAAGCCAATGGGGTTTTGCACTTTGCCCTTCAGGCCGCAAATGAACTGCTCGGTGTATGCGGGGCCGGCTTGCAGGAAATCGTTCAGCACAAAAATGGGCCCCCACACGTGATTTTGCACATGCTCGATGTCGCGAATAAGCAGCTTGGGGTCGCGCCACGCAACTTTGCGTCGCCCGAAATGGTTCTTGAACGCGTAAGCGCTGCCGCCGCACGTGGCGCAGTTGCGCGCGCATCCGCGACACGTCAGGCTGGCGGTCACGGGGTACTGCAGCCAACCCTTCATAGGCAAGTAGCTGGTGAAATCGAACTGGCGCAACACGCCCTTCATGGGGTAGTCGTAATCCATGGAAATGGCGTTCATGTCGTCGGGCACCCACGAAAGCGGGTTGATATGCACGCGCCCCGTTTCATCTTTCCAGGTCAGGTTCGGGATATCGCTCAAATCGCCCACGGGAGTGCCCGTCTTTTGCGCACGAACCACGCGTTCCACCAGCATGCGCATGGGCTCCTCGGTGGAGTCGCCGCGAAACACGTAATCAATGCAATCGTAGGCAATCAGATCCTCGTGGAATATGCTCGATGACAGTCCGCCAAAGCTGATCGGAACATGGGGGTGCAGCCGTTTCAGGATTTTCGCCACCTCAATGGAGCCGTGGCAATGAGGCATCCAGTGCAGGTCAATACCGAACATGCGACTTTCCAGGCGCGCCAGATTCTTCTCTACGTCGAAGTTTTTCTTGTGCAGCATCATCGACGCCAAGTTGTAAATGCGCGCGCGGAAGCCGTTGCGTTCGAAGTACTCGCACAGCGTGGTGAGTCCCAGCGGGTACATTTCGAAAATAGGCGTAGACGGCACCATGTCAGACACGGGGCCGTACATAATCGAGCGCTCGCGAAAATCGTACGTCGCGGGCGCGTGTATGAAAGTGAAGTCTAATTTATCCATAATAGAGGCAGTATACGCATTTTCGCCGCTGCGGGGCCGGTCGCACGTGCTTTCCCCCTGCGTACGCTTGAAATCTACAGAGATGCAAGTGCTTGCGAAGGGCGGGGAAGCAATCAGCCCGCAGATGTTCTGACACTTGGAAAGGGTGGGGAAGCGATTGGCGCGGATTAACGGGCGGACAATGGCGCCGCGCGGGTATTGGCCTGCTGCAAAAAAGAGGCAATAAACGGGTGCTTTTGCGTTGAATTTGTAAAGCCGCTCCTCTTTGTTTTCGGTGATGCTAAGATACACTGTTCAGGGATAGAATGACTTTTCGTGTGCAAGAACAGGGAAGGTCGTGTAGAGATACAGTTCTATAGTTAGTGTTTCCCGCATTGGTCGGCAGTATCAAGAAAGCGCTGGTCAGAGGCAAGGAAACGTTGCGATTAAGGAACGTAATGGGAAAGCAGAAGACAACGGCGAAGCAGCGCGACGCGCGCATGCAGGCCGCGATAGAGCGGGAACGCCTGGCGGAGGAAAAGAAGAAGGCCGCCGAGCGCACGAAGAAGATTTTCACGGTGGCGGTTTGCGTCATCTTGGTGTTGGCGCTGGCGCTGCCGACCATGGCAGTGGCGCTGCTAGGTGGCGGTGCGTAAGCAGGCGCAACGCTCAGTTTGCGCGTCTGCGCGGCGCGATTGTTTGCATGCCAGGTGGCAGTACGTAAACATACGTGCGGGCAAAGTGAGAGGGTTTTCCCTGTTCAAGGCCATAAAGAGGACCAGCGAATGGGGTTGCGGGGCTTTAGCAAGGAGAAAATGTGTTCGGAATCAGCGGTTTTGAGCTGCTTATCATTTTGATTTTCGGCTTTATCTTAGTGGGCGATCGTCTGCCCGATGTGGCCAAGACGTTAGGGCGTGCGATTCGCACGTTCCAAAGCGCGCAGCGCGATATGAGCAAAGTCATCAAAGAAGACGTTTTCGACCCCAACGCGGAAGATCCGTTCAAAGATCCGCTGGCTGCTCTGGATAAAATGGGCGGCATCGCAAAGAAAACGGGTTCTTCTTTGGCGGGCGATTTGAACGAAATGGCTTCTATTGCCAAGAAGAAAAAGCCGGCTGCTTCTGCTGCTTCAAATGGCGCAGCTACGGCTGCAACAGCATCAGCAAAGGATGAATCCGCCGAATTGCCAGCTCAGAGCACTGTTTCTACCGATAACGTCGCCGGCGCGGGTAACGCCGGCGCCACTGCTAACGCTGGCAAAGAGGCGCCCGCCGAAACGTTTGCCGAGCGCCGCGCCCGCTACGAGAAAGAGCGCGCTGCACGTCTTGCCGCGCAGGCAGAGCAAAAAGCTGCCGAAGAAGCCGCCGCTGCGGCAGCAGCCGTGCAAGCGGCCGATGCTGTTGTTTCCCAAGTTGAGGTCCAGCGGGCCGAAGCTGCGGCTCCCGCGACCGATGCACCTGAAACTTCCGCAGTCGATGCTGCTCCCACCACTGCACCATCTACCATTGAAGAAAGGGAGTAGATTATGCCTATCGGACCTGCTCGAATGCCCATTATGGACCACCTGGGCGAACTTCGTATGCGCTTGGTTCGCATTGTTGTTGCCCTTGCCGTATCGGTCTGCATCTTCTATCTCGCAACGCCGACCATCGCTCAGTTCCTGGTTATGCCTATCGCGGAGTTCCTTCCGACCGATGCGCAAGGCATGGCGGTGCTGACCGCTATCGACCCGTTTGAGTCGTTTAGCGTGCGCTTCAGCGTTTCGTTCTGGGTGTCTTTGGTGGCGTGCTCGCCCATTATTTTGTGGCAGATTCTCGCATTTTTCCTTCCGGCGCTTAAGCCAAAAGAGCGCAAGTGGTTTATTCCCACGTTCGCCGCGGCGGTTGCTCTGTTCATTTTGGGCACGGTGTTCTGCTACTTTATTATTTTGAACCCGGCTTTCTCGTGGTTGTGCGATCAGGCGTCGGGTTTCGCCGCCGTGCTGCCGCGTGCTTCATCGTATGTGAGCATCATCATCAAGTTCGAAATTGGTTTCGGCCTTGCGTTTGAGCTGCCGCTTGTCGTGTTCTACCTGGTGGTATTCGGCATTGTGCCGTACAAGAAGCTGCGCGCTTCGTGGCGTTACGTATACATGGGGCTCATTGTTGTTTCCGCTATGATCACACCCGATGCATCGCCTGTCACCATGATCTTGATGTTCGCCGCTATGGTTTCCCTGTACGAGTTGAGCCTGCTTATTTCCCGCATTGCGCTGGGTAAACGTCTGAAGGAGCAAGAAGCGCAGCGTGCACGCGATGAAGCCGAAGAAGCCGAAATGATGGCAGAGTGGAAGAAGATGCGCGCGGAGCGTGCGGACGACTAGTTCTGGCGCGGGCGGTGCGATGGACTACCGCGACGCGAAGCCGTGCGCGACGTACGACGTCTGGGTTTGATGCTGTATGAGCGCAATAAAAGCACGAGCGCAATAAAAGCGCGCGCCGGCGGAAGCGCGCCGGCGGTAATTCGTTTCGCAACGTATTGGCGCTGAAAACCAGTAGAGGAGCTTTTACCATGCATGAACTGGGAATTATGACCGGGGTCATGGATACCGTGTGCGATTCGGCGAAAGAGGCGGGCGCGCTTAGCGTGACGTCTATCTCGCTTTCTGTGGGAGAAATGACCGAATGCATCCATGAGGCGCTGATTTTCGCGTTCGAGGCGTTGCGGGAGTTGCCCGAATACGAGCTGTGCGCCCATGCTGAGCTTAACGTGAACCTGGTCAAGCCGGAAAGCGTGTGCCTTGACTGCGGCGAACGTTACCAGCACGATCGCTTTCATGTGTCGTGCCCTGCGTGCGGCAGCTTTGTTACCGAACTTCTTTCGGGGCGCGAGATGCAAATCGATTCCATTGAAATCGAAACGCCCGACGAAGAACCGAGCGAATAAGGAAAACTGCGGAAAGCGCTCTTCGGGGCGCTTTTCTTTTGCTCCAGGATGCGACGTGCAGTCGCGTTTGCGGTTGCGCGTTCCCTAAAACGTTATGTGCGCAGCCAATCCCGCGGGCTTTGAAGCTTTCCGATCTGCTTCGCTCGATCGCAAGAAGAATGTGAAGAGAAAACTCCGCAAACCGCTCAGTAATCGCCCAATAAAACACCCACTGAGCGCGAATGAGCGTGCAGGAGGCGCGCTTATGGCGTACACTGTCGCAAACAAAAGATTCGGACGGCCGTTTGCCAAGTAAGCTACCGGCGCCGCCCTAAAAAGATAAACATCCAGTTCAATGCAAAGGATATGCCATGAAAATCGATATGAAGCAGCCTATCTTGGACAAAAACGATACACTTGCGGCCGAACTGCGCAAGCGTTTTGCGGAAAACCACGTGTTCGTTCTTGATTTGCTGGCAAGCCCCGGTTCAGGCAAAACGTCTACCATTTTGGCAACCATCGAGGCGCTGCGCGATGAGTTTAACATTGCTGTTATTGAGGGCGACATTGCAAGCTCCGTGGACGCCGAGCGCATTAAAGCGCAGGGCATTCCCGCAGTTCAGATCAATACGGGCGGCGCGTGCCACTTGGAAAGCGCCATGCTCAAGCGTGCGATTGACGTTCTTGATCTGGAGCGCCTTGACCTGATTATCATTGAGAACGTGGGCAATCTGGTATGCCCCACCGACTTCGATTTGGGCGAAAACGCCAAGGTTATGATTTTGTCTGTGCCCGAGGGCGATGACAAGCCGCTCAAGTACCCGGGTGTGTTCCAAATATCGGAAGCTATCATCCTTAACAAAGTGGACACGATGCCGGTGTTTAATTTTGACGAAGAAGCATTCCGCGCATCCGTTACACAGCTGAATCCGCAAGCGCCCGTTTTTCCCATTGCTGCCACGAAAGGCGAAGGCGTTGACGCTTGGGCATCGTGGCTGGCGGAGCGCATTCGTCAGGCATAACGGCCGAAGGAGGCATCTCCCATGGATATGAATCAAGTACACCAGGAATGCGTTTCCCAATTGAGCGCGTTCACCAAGTCGATTGGCTGCAAAGAAGTTATTGTTGGCTTGTCGGGCGGCCTTGATTCTTCCGTGACAGCTGCGCTGTGCGTGGATGCGTTCGGCGCTTCGCGTGTTCATGGCGTTTTGATGCCGGGTCCGTTTTCTTCCGACCACTCGTTGACCGATGCGCATGATTTAGCGAATCGCCTGGGTATTGAGGCACGTACGTTTTCAATCAAAGAACCGTTTCTCGCGTTTGAGCAGGAGTTTCGTCAGGCGTATGGCGAAGAGCTCGCAGGGCTTGCGGCGGAAAACTCCCAGGCGCGCTGCCGTATGATCGTTCTTATGGCGCTTTCCAACCAGTATGGCTGGATGGTGGTGAACACCGGAAACAAGAGCGAAGCGATGATGGGCTACTCCACGCTGTACGGCGACACGGCGGGTGCGTATGCGCCCCTTGGCGGCCTGTATAAAACGCACGTTTTCGAGCTGGCGGAATGGATGAACCAGCAAGCGCGCGTGGCGGGACAGGTGGAGCCTATTCCGCAGCATGTGATTGACAAGCCGCCTTCGGCAGAGCTTTCCGCAGGTCAGGAAGATGAGAAGAGCCTAGGGGTAAGCTATAAGTTGCTCGATCAGATTCTTATTTGTTTGGTGGAGCACGAAATGTCCGTGCAGGAAATTGCCGCCGAAGGTTTCGATGCGGCTGAAGTGGAGCGTATCGAAAAGACGATGCGCAGCTATGCGTTCAAGCGGGCGCTCGAGCCGCCGTTTCCTTCCGCTGATTTTTATAAATAGGAATAGGGGAGCGCGCCCCCCCCTTGTCATGTTTTGCCGCTCCTTGCGGCAATTCGTCTTCGGTTCGCGTGCGGCGAAGACAGTGTGCAGGCGTGATACCGCCTTCGCCTTCGCCGTTTTCTTACATCTAAGTGACAATCAGATAGATTTCTTGAGTCATCCTTGAAACTAAACGTCATGGTGCTAATATGCAAACGTTATCTGATTAGCACTCGATATGACTGAGTGCTAAGAAACAAACAAATGCGTGCAACGCAGAAAGGATGGCTTCAAAATGACTTTGAAACCACTGGGTGATCGCGTGATCGTTAAGCGCGACGAGGTTGAGGACAAAACTGCTTCTGGTTTGTATCTGTCTCGCGAGTCCAAGGAAAAGCCTCAGACTGGCGTCGTAGTTGCTGTTGGCGAAGGTAAGCGCGACAAGGACGGCGCTTTGATTCCGATGCCGGTTAAAGTTGGCGACAAGGTTCTGTATGGCAAGTTCGGCGGCACGGAAGTGACCGTTGACGAGGAGGAACTGCTGATTGTTCGCGCCGAGGATATCTACGGCGTGTTTGAGTAATCTTGCTGCTCGTTTAGAAATTCATCTCGAAATTCAACTTCGTTAAGAGGTGTTTCGAGCGAGCAGATTGACTTGAAGGTTCCAGAAGTCCGAGCTAAGCGGCCTGATGCGCCGTGTGCGAGGGCTTACTGGGTTCTGAAAGTCAAGGTGCCGCTCCAAACGCCGATGCTACAGAAAGAAGAGAACTATGGCTAAAGATATTAAATTCGAAGCTGATGCCCGCAGCGGTTTGGCCGCAGGCGTTAGCAAGTTGGCAGCTGCCGTTAAGGTAACGCTTGGCCCCAAGGGTCGCTACGTTGCCCTGGAGAAGACCTACGGTGCTCCCCTTATCACGAACGATGGCGTGACCGTTGCTAAGGAAGTTGAGCTGGAAGATCCCATTGAGAACATGGGTGCTCAGCTTGTTCGCGAAGTTGCCGTTAAGACCAACGATGTTGCTGGCGACGGTACCACTACCGCAACGCTTCTGGCAGACGTCATTGTGACCGAGGGCCTGAAGAACGTGACTGCTGGTGCTGACGCTCTGAGCATCCGCCGCGGCATCCAAAAGGCAACCGACACGGTTGTTGAAGCCATCAAGGCCGATGCAACGCCTGTTTCCACGCAGGCCCAAATTGCCAACGTTGGTACCATTTCCGCTGGTGACCCCGTTATTGGCGAGAAGATTGCCGAGGCTATGGAAGCTGTTGGCAAGGATGGCGCAATCTCCGTTGAAGAGAGCCAGACCTTCGGCTTCGACACTGAAATCGTTGAAGGCATGCAGTACGACCGCGGTTACATTTCCCCGTACATGGCAACCGACATGGAGCGCATGGAAGCCGTGTTGAAAGACCCCTACATCATGGTTACCGACCAGAAGATCACCAACATTCAGGACATGGTGCCGCTGCTGGAAACCGTTATGCGTTCTGGCCGCCCGCTGTTCATTGTTGCTGAAGATGTTGAGGGCGAAGCGCTTGCTACCATCCTGCTGAACCGTCTGCGTGGCACGCTGACCTGCGTTGCTATCAAGGCTCCGGGCTTCGGCGATCGTCGTAAGCGCATCCTGGAAGACATTGCTGCTGTGACCGGCGCTCAGGTTATTGCCAAGGACTTCGGCATGACCGTGGCCGACGCCACCATCGAGTCGATGGGTACTGCAAAGACCGTCAAGGTTTCCAAGGACAACTGCCTGATTGTCGATGGCGCAGGCGACAAGGAAGTCATTAACGCTCGCATTGCTCAGATTCGCTCTGAAATCGATCACACTGATTCCGATTTCGACCGCGAGAAGCTGCAGGAGCGCCTGGCAAAGCTCTCCGGCGGCGTAGCCGTTCTGAAGGTGGGCGCTGCTACCGAGTCCGAGCTGAAGGAAACCAAGAGCCGCATTGAAGACGCTCTGCAGGCAACGCGTGCTGCTGTTGAAGAGGGTATTGTTGCTGGTGGCGGCGTTGCTTTGGTGAACGCTATCTCTGCTTTGGACGGCCTGGAGGGTTCCGACAAGGATGAAGAAGTTGGTATCGCTATCATCCGCAAGGCCCTGGAGGCTCCGCTGCGCGCTATTGCGCAAAACGCTGGCTTCGAAGGCTCCGTTGTTGTTGACCGCGTGAAGAACATGGCTAAGGGCGAAGGTCTGAACTGCGCAAACGGCGAGTATGGTAACATGATTGAGATGGGCGTTTCCGACCCGGTCAAGGTTACCCGCACCGCACTGCAGTCCGCTGCATCCGTTGCAAGCCTGATTCTTATCACCGAAGCTACCATCAACGAGATCCCCAAGCAGGGTCCCGATTTGTCCGCACTGGCGGGCGGCGCTGCCGGCGGTATGGGCGGCGGCATGATGTAATCGCGCGCAAGCCGATTCATCCTTTAGTACCAGCTGCTTGATTGTGCACAAACGAAAGGCGAGGCCTGCGGGCTTCGCCTTTCTTGCTGTTGGACACGCGTTTCAGCGTTTCGGGCATGTGTTGCTGCAAGCAGGCTGGAATGCTTCGTGCGAGTCGGTGGGGCTTCCATGCATGTTGTTGGAGTATTTGCCGCTTTCGCGTGCTTGCCCCCATCGGCTCTTCATGGGCTTATCCCGGCGGCATGCTCGGTTGCGGCATGCTGAAATGATTGCACACCCCGTCCGCCCGCGTGTAAATCCCGTGATTAGGGGAGCTTTCAAGGAGATTCACATTTCGTTGGCCTCGCTTGAGCTTTGAGCGCGAATCGTTCTGTTAGAATGCGCCTTATGGAAGAATTTATTGACATAGCTCTTGATGTGCTGGCCGATGCCGCCATTGACACCTTAAAACTCATCCCGTTTCTCTTTGTGACGTACCTTGCCATGGAGTGGCTTGAGCATAAAACGGGAACAAAAACGCAGGAAGCGGTGCGTAAGGCAGGCACGGCTGGTCCTGCCATTGGCGCTGTTCTGGGCGTGGTTCCCCAATGCGGATTCTCTGCCGCTGCTTCTACGCTTTACGCGGGGCGCGTTATCACGTTGGGCACGCTGTTCGCAGTGTATCTTTCCACGTCAGACGAGATGCTGCCCATTTTTATTGCCGAGCAAGCCCCCATGGGGACTATTGCCGGCGTTCTGGTTACAAAGCTGATCGTTGGTATGGTCATGGGCTTCGTCATTGATTTTGCGGTGCGCCGCAGGAGCGCTGCGCAGGAAGGTTTGCGCATTCACGAGCTGTGCCAGCGTGACCGTTGCGATTGCAGCCATAGCTGCCAGACGTGCGCTGAGCATCCCGAAATGGTGTACGGGCACCACGACGATTGCGCGAAAGATTGCGACCACCAACATCATGCGCACGATCACAGCCATGATCATGACTCCGGCGGTTGGTCGGGCATTATCCGCAGCGCGCTTAAACACACGCTTGAAGTAACCGTCTTCATTTTCGTTATTTCACTCGCGCTCAATGCGGTTATCGAAGGGGTCGGCGAAGACGCGCTGGCCGCATTCGTGAGCCAAAATGAGGCGCTTTCGATTGTGTGCTCTGCGATTGTGGGTCTTATTCCGAATTGCGCGGCAAGCGTGGTTATTGCGCAGCTGTACCTTGAGGGCGTTTTAGGTTCTGGTGCTATGATTGCTGGACTTTTGGTTTCCGCAGGCGTGGGCCTTTTAGTGCTGGCGCGCGCGAACCGACCCGTATCGCGCACCGTTGCGATTATAGCGGGGCTGCTGGTCGCGGGCATTGTTTGGGGTCTTCTGATAAGCTTGGTGGGAATTACGTTCTAAAAGTTTGGTTGATTTTCATCGTCATCCGAACACTTCCGGCGTGAACGGTGTTTTCGCAGTTAACGGGACGGGCGCTCGT
>CAKTVK010000023.1 GCA_934623455.1 uncultured Eggerthellaceae bacterium
GAGCATTTTGATTCGACTATCGAAGTTGGCATGAGCTTGAACGACGGCGTTGAGCTTTTGCCCCGTTTGGTGAAGAAGTTCCACGATATTCACCCTGAAGCGATGGTTCATTTGGACGCGGGCTATGAGCCCGAGCTTATTTCGAAACTGAAAAGCGGAAAGCTCGATTTTGCCCTATTGGAAAACCAGCCCATTGAGGACGAAATATCGCGTGAAACCTTGGGGTACAAAAAGCTTTGCTTTGTTGCACCCATGAAAGCGCCTTATGATTGCACGCCGCAGCCTGTGCCCATAAGCAAGCTTTTGCAGTGGCCCATGATCATCTACGAATGGAACTCGGGCCGCCACATGGTGGGCAACAGGCATTTCCGTGAGCGTTACGGCATTTCGCTGACCGATCACAACATGGTTGCGCGCTTCGATACGCATGAGGCAATGATCAATGGTGTGCGCGCAGGTCTTGGCTGGGGGACGGTTCCCGAATGCATTATGGAGCGCTACAAGCACGATGCCGGGCTGTTGTGGTTCGAGGTCGATACCGACCCTATGCTGTATCCCGTTGATATCTCGTGGCATACCGACCATGTGATTTCTCCCTTGGCGTTGGAGTTCAAAGATTTCATACGGGAAAACCTTCCCGTGGGCTACTTCCGCTGATAAAAAGCGAATTTCCTGATTGCTCGTTATCCTGCGACGCAATGCATCATTCCATTTTTGCTGCATTCCTTTGGGGTGCAGCTTTTTCTTGCAGATAGGGGCGGTGTTCTGTTCAGGTAGAAAAACTTATCAGCTGCATAAGCTAATTCTGACAGCCATTTCTATGAAGACTCTTCTCCGGCGCTCTTAATGCGACTATTGTTTTATCCAGCAAGAACGAGCGCCGCAAACCCCCCGCGGACAGCTCGGTTCGCTTTGCACGGGTGGAATGTGCAGCCCGTCCGCGCGAAGCGAGCACTCTTCGAACACCTACATATTCTTCCTTCTAGGATGCGCCGCTTCCCCTCCTCCCCCTCTCTTCGCGGCGCATCCTCTTTTTGTCCCCGCTTGCAATTTTTTGTCTTTCGAAACGGCTCTCTCAAGGCGTGCTAAAGCAGTCGTTCGCGGTAAACGGCTGCATTTCGCATACAGACGGTACCGAATCGGCGGCAAGCGGCAGTTGCGCTGAAAACACCGCAATCTTCATCGAATCCTTCTTTTGCTGTAAAGCAACCTTTACTGCCGCTGTAAAGTTAACTTTCCATGTAAAAAATCGTTTCAGCCGCGGAAGCCAATCACTGCGCCCAAACGGCCTTGAACCGTTTTCACGTCGGGTCCTGCGGCGTAGTTTATATGCGACAAACCACGGTGCCTCTCTAGGGACGAGGATCATCGCCGTGGATGGCAAACTAAATCTTGGCAACGTGCGAACTTGCGCATTCGCACCGCGCCAGGCAATCAGAGAGAGAGGTGAACTGATGGACAAGCAGGAGCTGATTGAAGAAAGCCGCAAGCGTCACGATAGCGATCGCATCTTCTACACGTCGTGCCCCGCAAATGGTTGCTGGGACTCTGCGTGCGTTTTGCGTTGCCACGTGAAAGACGGCAAAATCATTGCAATCGAGCCCGACGATTCCGTCAACAAGAACAGCAGCCGCGAGGATTGTGGCTGGGAGAACATCTGGAAGGGCCAGGTGCAGGCTCGTCCGTGCGCCATGGGCCACTCCTGGAAAAAAGAGCTCTATGCCGAGACGCGCCTTCTTCATCCCATGAAGCGCGTGGGCGAAAAAGGTGCCGGCAAAGGCTATTTCGTGCAGATTAGCTGGGAAGAGGCGCTGGACACCATCGCCGACAAGATGAAGGAGATCAAGGAAAAGTACGGCCCCTACGGCATCTTCCATTCCCAGTACCCGAGCTTTGAGAAGAACGGCTTCCCGCTGGCTCCGTGGTGGAACGCCGGCTTCGGCGCATGGGGCGAGCATTCCTGCTCCGGCCATGCGGCGGGCGAGATGTTCCATATTGGCGTGAACATGCCCATGTGCGCCAAGGGCATCGACGACAACCTGCCCGGTTTCGAGGCATCCGACCTGTTCAACTCCAAGTTGCTGGTCATGTGGGGCATGGATCCCGTTGTTGCTTGGTATGGCCAGACCTCCTATTACATGCAGCTTGCCCACGAATACGGCTGCAAGACGATTGTCATCGATCCGCGTTACACGCAATCTGCCGAGCTTTTGGCTGACCAGTGGATTCCCATTCGTCCCGGTACCGACCTTGCCATGATGTTGGCCGTGGCCCAGGTGCTCTATGAAGAGGACCTGTACGACCACGAATTCGTTGACCAGTGGGTCGAAAAGGACGGCTTCGAGCAGTGGCGCGCCTACTGCATGGGCGAGGGCGACGACGGCATTAAGAAGACGCCTGAGTGGGCTGCTCCTATCTGCGCTGTTCCCGCCGAGACCATCCGCGAGTTCGCTCGCCTGTACGGCACCACCAAGCCTGTTCATCTGCAGTATTTCTACTCTTGCGCTAAGCGTCACTTGGGTGACTACTCCGCCGCGGCTGCAATGCTTTTGCAGGCTATGACCGGCAACATCGCTATCGCCGGCGGCTGCCAGACCGGTGCCTGCCTGCCCACTCCGGGCCGCATCATGACCCCGCATGCTGATTGGCAGCGCAATCCGGGCGATTACAAGGTGCCCGTGCTCTTCAACAACAACTGCCTGACCGAGATCCTGGCCACGCAGAAGGACTTCTGGGACGGCAAGATTTCTGAAGACACGTTCCGCCATCAAATCGGCTCGCCCGATGATGAGGCGCCGCTGCCCAACGTCCAGATGATCATCTTCGAGAACAACTATGCCAACAACCACTCTAACGTGAATAAGCGTTTCGGCGGCATGGCCTCCACCGAGTTCAACTGGGGCTTCCAGTGGCACATCAACCAGCCCACCGCCGAGCTGTGCGACATCATTTTGCCTGCTCCCGTATGGCAGTTCGAGGGCATGGACGAATACATGTACGGCCACCAGCGCTTTGTTTCCGGTCCGAACGGCATGCGCAACTACTTCACGTTCTGCGGCCGCGGCGCCGATTTCCCGGGCGAGGTTCGCTCCAAGGAATGGGTGTGGACCGAGATCGCAAAGCGCTTGGGCGTTGCCGAGCAGTACAACCCGCGCATGCTCGACGTTGACGCCGAACACTGGGTGGATGCTCAAGAGGCCGTCTACAAAGAGGCCATTGAGCAGTGGGCCGCCAACGAGCGCTACATGCAGTATCTGGGCTTCACTGAGCCGGTGACCTACGAGTATATGTGCGAGCATCCCGTGGTGCGCATCGATACCGTTGCCCCCTACCACGCCTTCAAGAAGCAGATGGACGCGGGCGTGAGCCCCTTCCACACCCCCTCGGGCAAGGTAGAGTTCGTTTCCAACTTTGTGAAGAACAACGACATGACCAAGACTCGTTGGCGTGGACAGTTCGATCCCATGCCCGTGTGGCATCCCAGCTACCTGGAAAGCGACATTGGCCATGCGTCCAACGACGGCTTCTACAACCCGAAGGTGGACAAGTACCCGCTGTCTTTGGTTTCCCCCGTTTCCGTCTACCGCCAGCACTCCAGCAACGATAACAACCCGTTCATGCGCGAGGACTGCTACCGCCATGGCGTGTGGATTTCCGCCGTTGACGCTCAGGCGCGCGGCATCAAGGACGGCGACCTGTGCCGCGTGTACAGTGATCGCGGCGAGGCGATGATGGCGGCTTACGTGACCAGCCGTATGATGCCCGGCACCGCGGCCATCCATCACGGCGCATGGTTCCAGACTAACGGCGAGCAGGCCGAGATGAACCAGTTTGGCCAGGACATGCGTGGCACGCCCAACATTCTGCTCGATGACGCGCACCTGCCGCACATCTTGGGCGCTTTGATTATTGCCGGCCTGGTCAACGTTGAGAAAGTCGCTGATGGCGATGTCGAAGGCTTCGGTTCCGAGGCTCAGCGTGGCGGCATGCGTGGCGCGCGCGTTGCCCTGAAGGTTCGCCAGGCTCTGGGCGAGAAGGAGATGTAAGTCATGACGCAGTATGGTTTTTTCTTTGACATGAATCGCTGCTACGCCTGCCAGGCGTGCAGCATTGCCTGCAAGGACTGGAATGGCATTGAGCCCGGCGCAGAGAAGTGGATGACCGTCTACGAATGGGAAGAGGGAACGTTTCCTCTGACCCGCCTGCACGCCTTGGCGTTCTCCTGCGGCCATTGCGAGAATCCCTCCTGCATGGCAGCTTGCGAAAACGGCGCCATCTACAAGGACGAGGAGTTCGGCGCTGTATTGGTTGACCAGGACAAATGCACGGGTTGCCGCAAGTGCTACGATGCGTGCCCCTATGGTTCTCCCAAGTTCGCAAGCGACGAGCTGGGCACCAAGATGAGCAAATGCACCATGTGCGTTGATCGCCTGTCGGATGGTCTGGCTCCCGTTTGCACGCTGAGCTGCCCGCTGCGCGCCATGGACTTCGGACCGCTGGACGAGCTCATTGCCAAGTACGGTGACGTTCGCTACTGTCTGGGCATGCCTGATCCGTCGATCACCAAGCCGGCGACTCTGATCTGGAATCCGCGCGAGAAGACCCCGCTTCTTCCGTACGACGTGGATGAGGCCATTGCCTTGAACCAACAGCGCGGCGACATGGGCACCATGTTCGAGAGCCCGAGTGATTTGACCTCGTTTGACCAGGGCACGATCTACCGCGACGAGCTGCGCATGAAGCACGAGTCGAATGCCGAGCTCATGCGCGCAACGCGCAACGACATGGCGTAATCGCGCTTGCCGCTTGCGAGTTTTGTTCTTGTTCTCAAGGGGAGCCTTCCCGCCGGTTGGCTCCCTGGGGATTCCCTTCCAAAGCATGCGAGATTCTGCACGTTTCGGAAGGGAGATAAAAATAGAGGATAAGGCGTCTGCGCTCCGGGTATAATCGCGAACGCGATTTCTGGAGGTCCGGGTTGCCTTATCGGGTTTACCTTTGAAAGGGGAATTTGATGGAAGTTATAGGCGTTATCGGCATTGTTGTCGGTCTCGTTATTTTCGTCATTGCATCCATGAAGGGTTGGAATGTTCTGATCACCTCCCTTATCACGGCTGCAATCATCGCACTGACCAATGGCATGGATCTTGCATCCGCGATGGTCGGCGGCGACAAATCGTATGTTACGGGCATGGCCGGCTTCGTTCAGAAGAACTTGCTGGTGTTCATGGGCGGCGCTGTCATTGGCGAGTTCATGGATAAGTCCGGCGCTGCAAAGTCCATCGCGAACGCGATCATGGGCTCGCTGGGTAAGAAGGGCCCCTTCTTCATCCTTCTGGGCATCGCGCTGGTGGGCGCTATCCTGACCTACGCCGGCGTCTCCATGTTCGTTGCTATGTTTGCACTTATTCCGCTGGCGCGTCCGCTGTTCAAGGAATCCAACACGCCGTGGCATCTGTTCTGCGCTGCATGGTCGCTGGGTGCCTGCTCCTTTACCATGGCCATGATCCCGGGCGTTCCCGCTGTTGCATGGATTAATGCCGCCAACGGCTGCGGCGTTTCCATGACGGCTGCTCCCATTCTGGGCATCGTGGGCTCCATCATTGCGATTGTCGTTTCCTGCTGCTATATGAAGTTCGCCCTGAAGCGCTGCGAGGCCAAGGGTGAAGGCTACCTGCCCACCGGTGGCGAGGACAATGTCGAAGCCGCAGTCGAAGAGGACAAGAAGATTCCTTCTCTGGGTCTTTCCTTGCTGCCGCTTATCGCACTGATCGCGATTATCATCATCGGCTCCCAGTTCGGCGTGAAGAACGTCGTGTACATCGGCATGGTTGTATCTGTTGTGCTGTGCATCGCTTGCTTCTTCAAGTACCTGCCTTCCGTGCGCGACACGTTGGGTAAGGGCGCTGTGAATGCACTGGGTCCCGCAGTGTTCACCTCTGCCGCCGTTGGCGTTGGTACGGTTGCAGCTGCTTCCGTTGGCTTCACCGTTATCTACGGGGCAATCTTCAACATGCCTGGTGGCACGTATGTTTCCGCTGCTACGATGGCTGCTGCTCTGGGTGGCATTATGGGTTCCGGCTCGGGTGCTGTTGGCATTATCGCTGGCAACTTCTTGGATCCGTATCTGGCTACGGGCGTTGATCCCGCGGCACTGGCCAAGATTATCGCGACCTCCGCGACTATCGGCGGCGCGCTGCCGAACTCCGGCGCGATGTTTGGCATGATGGCCGCCATGGGCCTGAACCACGGCAACTCTTACAAGCACATTGCCGCTATCTCCATTGGCGCAGGCTTGTGCTCCTTGATTGTCATGATCGTCCTGGCGAATATCGGAATCGCCTAAATGCTCTAATGGAGTCCCGCGCGGCGGCGTGGGACTCCGCTTTTCAACCCCACAATCATCTAATTCAAAAGCGTGCTTGTGCACGCATCTCCAAGCGCTTTGTGTCCAAAGCTCTGGGAGATGCGTATGCCAAAAGGGGAGGGTGTTTCTAAAATGGCCGAAATTGAAAACAAAGGTAAGGCCACTGAGCAGGTATCTTTGTTCGAGAAGGTTCCAGAAGACAAGAAGCTTGGTGCGGGTGGTATTGCGTCTATTCTTTCCGGCGTTGTTTCGAGTTTGACCAAGCTTATGGGCGGCGGCATTGTGGCTTTCTACGCTGGTTGCTATGCCGGTTTAGGCGCTGCGGCCATTATGTTCGTGCTGAGCTTCGTTTTGACCACCCTGATTGGTCGTATCTCCTTTCAAGAAGGTCTTCCCAGCAACGTGACTTCTCGTTTGTATGTGTTTGGAACCAAGGGCTCTGCGCTAAATTCCATTATTTGGATTTTCTTGTTTGTGGGCACGCTGGCCATTGGTACGGTTCAGCTGGGAAATGCCATCATTTATTTCTTTGGCATCGAGGGCGCTTTAGGCAAGAACATGCTGTACGTAGGCATCTCGGTGGTTTGGGTGCTCATGGCATTGTTTGGTATGAAAGTAATTGCCAAGTTGAACACCCTTTTCGTGGCGCTTCTTTTCGTGGCACTTGCTGTGGTGACTGTGCAGGTTGCTGCTGGTGGTCATCTGGTGGAGGCGCTGACTCATGGCGTTATGGTTCCTGATGTTACCCAGCTGGATGGCTTTGCATACGCGGTGAACTATTCCATTATGACTTCGGGCCTTATGGCTTTGTTCTCATCCGACTTTACGCGCTTCGTGCGAAAGGCCAGCGATGTAAACATGATTGCTTTGGTTGGCAGTTTCTTTGCGGTGCTGACGTATGTGTTTGGTGCGATTCTGGCTTACTACGGCTACGATGTGTCGTACCAGTACTTCTTGGCACAGGGGCTTGATCCTTCGTCCGCTTCGCGCGCAGCCATTACGAACCCCGGCATCACGTTCGTGCTGTCGCTGGGCATGGCGGGCATGATCATCATCTGCCTGTCGCAGCTGAAAGTGGAAACTTCCAACTCCATTAGTTCTTCGAATGCCATGTCTAATCTGTTCAACAGTCTGTTTGGTATTGAGCTGAAATGGCCTGTTGCTGTTGTTTTGACGAATGCCGTTGGTCTAATCTTTATTTTCGGCAACATTCTGGACAAGGTGAACTCCTTTATGTCGGTGGGCTCGATCTTGACCATGAGCTGGGGATTTTTGCTGATTACCGATTACTATATCGTGCGCGGGCGCATGCATATCGGTTCGAAGGGTATTGTTTCCCTGAAATATATTCCTGCGGTGAACTGGCGCGGCATTGTCACGATTGCGGTTTCTGCGATTGTGGGCTGCCTGGTGTACTTTAACGGTCTTGTAAGCGTTCCGGTTTTGGTGGTGGCTCCGTTGACTATGGGACTGCACATCTTGCTCAGCTTGCTGTTCAAAAAACAGGCACTGGCGAAAGATTCCGCTATGCGCAATGCCGAATTTGCCGATCCCGAGCTTGCTTCCGAAGCGCAGGTTCGTCAGGAGCGTTGGGGAAAGTAGGGTCGGCTCTTGGCTCTTAGCCCGCATCCCTTTCTTGCGCCGTTCTTGGGGGTTACGTACGGCTTATGAAGGTCCCTCCCGTTTCCCAGGGGCGCTTCAAACCCATCTTGTCGAAAAAATCGCTCCAAAACGCGCAAATCGACGGTGCGGGGCAGGTGGAAAGGGACTGACCGCGCTTGAAGACGCCAAAGAATTCTTGCGATCTGGGCTTTTGTTAAGCGCGACGGAGCCGAAGCGTTTCGAACTGCCTTATCTGCGTCTGCGATATGCCCCGTACCGTCAATCTGAGCGTTTTCGTGTCCGTTTTTCGACAACATGACCGCGATTCGATGTTTGTTGGAAGAAGCGGGGCTCGATCCAGGGCTAAATGGCAGTAATTCAGCGCTGAGCGGTTTTTGCTGGAAAAAAAGTTATACATTTCCGAGAATTATTCTTGACTAGAAATAATAAACGAGTATTATACGTGTCAAGAGGAAAGGCCCCCTCTTTCCTTCTTCTCTCTCCTCTTTACTTTATGTCTTGTCGAAAGCCGCCGTCTCAGGCGGCTTTCGACATTTCTAGGCGTTATCGCATAATTGTCAGGTACGGAAAGACCGTACCCCCGCTTGTTGAAATATCGGGGTCAAATTCGGGCAAATCGACGATATTCGGTGGTCTGGCCGACCTTTGATCGCTTGTTGCTGAGAGCGATTCAAGTCGACAGTTATCTGAACTGGGATTTTGCGGGCGCAACTTTTTAAGGAGCGAATATGGCCTCTAAAAGAGGCAGATTTGAGATTCCGAACCACCGAATATCGTCGATTTGCCCGAATTCGGGGGTCGTTTTCCAACAAGGGGGCGGGAAACTATAAGAAAAGCTCCCTATGGTTGCAAACACGATTCGTCTGCTGGCTATGCTCCGCCAATTTGAGAACGTTTCTGCGCCGTCTTTTCTGTAGCGTGTTACTATGAAAATGCTTACGGCAGTTCATCTTTTTGAAAGGAACGCTCATGGATAAAGTGCTGGAATTTTTGAAGAAGAACCCTACGTATTTCCTGGCAACGTGCGACGGCGATCAGCCCGAATCGCGTCCGTTTGGAACTATCGCCAGGTTCGAAGACAAGCTTTACATTCAAACGGGCCGTTCGAAGAATGTGTTCAAGCAGATTGAAGAAAACCCCAAAATCAATATTTGCGGATGGGATCCCGAGGCGGGTGCTTGGTTGCGTATCGATGCTACGGCCGTGATCGATGACCGCGATGAAGCAAGCGAAGCCGTGCTCAGTGAGTATCCGAACCTGCGCGCCCTGTATGCGCCGGGCGACGGCAATTGCGTGGTGTTTTACCTGAAAGACGCCACGGCTCGCTTCTGCAGCTTTACGGCTCCCGAAGAAGTGCATACGTTCTGATCAATGCGTCCGCTTCGTACGCCGCTGCGCGTTTGCGCGGCGGCGTACGTGCCTGCAGCCGCCTTCGCGCTTGCGCCGGCGCCTGCACCCGCAGGCGCCACGCTTGCCTTCGCGCCGGCATTCGCGCGTGTATTCCTGCGCGCCTCCGCACGGGGGGCATAGCGCAGGTAAGTGCCCACCACAATCAAGGCGCACACGGCGGCTGCAGCCGCCAGAATCTCGTACGAAATCACGTATGAATGGCACAGGTCCATAAGGGGGCCCGGCACCATGCTGAATAGAAAACCGCCCATAACATAGGCAATCTGCAAGTTCTTCACTGTTGACGTTAAGCGCTCGGGTGTGGAAAGCTCAATGGACCACAGCGAAATGCCCACCGAGCCCAAGGTAACACCGGAACCGAAAAGCACCGCTGCCAAGAACGGAAAGACAGGATTAAGGCTGCTCAGGCACGCAAAAATAAGTCCTGCGAACATAAAGGCGAACAAAATGATGGTGCCGCGAATCGTCCCGATAAGGTCAAACAGGAAACCACTGGCGAACTTGCCCACGGTCAGCGCCAGGCCCATAAGTGCAATAATCGTTGCAGCGTTCAGCGTGCTGATGCCTTCCGATGTAAGCAAAATGGAGAAGTAGTTCGACGCATCAATAGCAACGGCACCCAGAAGCGCGCACCCCACAATCAGAATAGCCATGGCTGGTTTGGGCAGCGGTTCTTTTCGCGGATTATGCTCCGACGCTTTTGCGGCACCAGCGGCGCCTTCCTTGTGGTAGGGCGTAAGTCCCATTTCGGCGGGGTCGTCGCGCAGCAGCGCGAAAATCACGGCGCCCAGCGCAAGAGCAACCAGGGCTTCGAATCTGAAACCCCAGCTCAACGAAACGTTCTCGATGATACGCGCTACAATAGGCGAAAGCAAAAGCGAAGATAGGCCGCTTCCCATGGTTGCGATGCCCACGGCGGTTCCCACGCCCGTGGCAAACCAACGGCGTGTGATAAGCGTGACCACTACCATGCCGCCCAGTCCGTAGCCAATGCCGGCAAAAAATGCGCCCGCGAAGTATTCCGTCATGGTGTTGGCCAGGGAAAACAGGAAAAATCCCACGCTCGTGAACACCGTTGCAAGAGCGGCTCCGCGACGCGCGCCCAAGGCGTTCACGTAGCGATCAACGAAGAACATGCACGAGAACGAAACAAGCGTGCGTGCCGCTAAAACAAGCGAGCCGCCAGTGTTTCCCACGGCAGGCTCGGCAGCTAGATATGGTTGGAAAACGTTAAATGACGTACTCGGAAGCCCCACGTTCACGAAGAAAATCAAAAAACAGCAGAGGCATATAAGGCGTTCATAATGGTTTTTCATGATTCGATTAATTTCAAGCTCGCTTTTCGTCTCTCGGCGGTGTCCCGTGTTTGCGCAAGAGCGTGCAGCGTTTCGCATGTGTTGCGTTCAGATGTGCGGCGGCGTCGTCAAGTTAGTTTTTTCCCTACTGTAAACATTCTGCCACTCATTCTGCCGTAAACTTTGCAAGCGGGTAAAATACCGCGCAAACAAGCGTTATGACACAATTACGACACATTTTGGGCATAATTCGGGCACATTTCGCGGCGAAGTCGCGCAGTGTGACGAAGGGTCCAGTGCTATGCGACGTGCCGCCTGGAACAGGGGACGGAGGTTTGTTCCATTTGCTGGCGCGAAAGCGCGGGGTGCACAGCGAAGCGTCCGGTGCTGCGCGACGGGCTTGGGCGAAGCGGTTCGGCGAGGCTCGGCATCGTGAGGCCACCCTGGGCGCGGCGTGAAGCGAAGGGTCCAGCGTTGCAAGGCCACCTGGAGCGCGGCGGCGAGACCGCGGGCGTGTGGTCCGGAATGCACCGTCATCGCGAACGACGCAAAAGCGAAAATGAAAGAAAAGGATGACTGCGTGAACATCATTGACCAGGTGAAAGACACCATAATTCAGCGAGGCCTTGCTACGCCTGAAACGCCGGTGCTTCTCATGGTGTCGGGCGGCTCGGATTCGACTGCTCTGGCTTATATTGCCTATGAGTTGCGCAAACGGCAGGCAATTGGTCCTTTGGCCATGCTTCACGTGAACCATATGCTGCGCGGTGAAAACTCCGATGCCGACGCTGAATTCGTGGCGCATCTTGCGCAGCTGCTTGAAATTCCCCTGTTCGCAGCGCAGGTTGACATCGCGCGACTCGTTCAGGAAGAAGCTGGCAACACGGAGGCCATCGCGCGCCGTGAGCGCTACGCGCTTGCCGCCGATGCGCTGCAGAGCTTGTGCGCCCATGCGGGTGTGCCTTTGTCGCAAGGCCGCGTATTCACGGCGCACACGCAAGATGATCGCGTGGAAACGTTCTACATGCGCTCCATTGTGGGCACAGGCCCCGGGGGCTTCCGCTCCATGACGTACCGGAACGGATGCATCTGCCGGCCGCTTCTTGATGAAAGTCGTCAGAATTTGCGCGACTACCTTATGGTGCGTCGCGATAGCGATCAGTCTGTTTGCGCTGATGAAAACGGTAATTTATGGCGCGAAGACGAAACGAACGAGTGTCTGGACTACTTCCGCAACTATGTGCGCCAGGAAATCGTGCCGCGCGCGGTGGAAAAGAACCCCAAGCTGCTCGTTACCCTGTGCCGCACAATGAATCTTATTGCGGATGAAGATGATTACCTGTCCCAATGCGCTGATACACTGTACGAAGAGCATGTTTCCTGGTTGAGCACTCTGCCGGGACGCGAGCCGGAATACGATGCGGGTTGCGTTTTGTCCCCTTCGCTGGGGCAGCAGGCGCCCGTGATGCAGCGTCGTGTTGTGATGCGCGTGCTGCAGGAGATGCTCGGGTTTGACGAACGCGTGGAAACTGCATCGGTCCAGGCGGTTTGTCAAGCGTATGACCAGGGAAAACCCGTGAGCGGCTACGTCACAAACATCCAGGGTGACTTAGCGGTAAGCGCGAATAAGCAAGGTGTTCGCCTTGAGCCGATGAGCGCGTTTCGCGCTCGTCGAAAGAGAGGGTAAGCGAAAGGCACAGGAAGCAAGAGCGCGGCGCAAGCAGAACGGCACGTGCGAAGCGAAAGAGGAAGCGCGAAAATACGAAGCACGTGACAAAATGCAATGCGCCCGAAAGAGCGAAAAGCGCAAGCAAAGAGAAAGGGTTTAGCATGGAGATCGAAGAGGTTATCGAAAGCGTTGGGTTTGACTGCGTTGGTTCGTGCCCGACCGACGGCCTGCAAGTGCGCGAAGAAGTGCGCGACATGTGCGCTGCTGGCCGCTGTCAGATTTACGGTCATTCGTGGGCATGCCCCCCGAACTGCGGCGACCTGGATTATTTCGACAAGTTTATCCACGAAAAGAAGACGTGCTACGTGGTGCAAACGGTGGGCGATCTGGAAGACGACTTCGATATTGAAACCATGATGGAAGCCGAGCAGCAGCAAAAGGAGCGTGTGCTTGAGCTGCATAAACTGCTCAGCGAGAGCTTCCCCGCGGCGCGCGTTTTGTCATCGGGCACCTGCACGCTGTGCAAGCCGTGCGCATATCCCGATGAGCCGTGCCGCTTCCCCGATCGCGCCATGGTGTCCATGGAGGCAGCCGGCCTGGTGGTAAGCGACGTGTGCACGCAGGCGGGCATTCCGTACAACCACGGCAAGCAGACTATCGCATATTCGAGCTGCGTTTTGATTTAGCGGCTCTATCAGGTAAAACGTAGGAAAGAACTAGGTGTAAAGCAGTGGAAGAGCGTAATTTGCATGACGAAGGGACTCGTTCGAGGGATTGTGCGAGCGGGGGCGCGTGCGAATCCGCGTTACCTGTTTTCGACGTGATTCTTGCTAGCTCCAGCCCGCGTCGCAAACAGCTGCTTGAGCAGGCGGGCGTTGCTTTCACGGTCTTGAGCGCCGATGTTGACGAGTCGCTTGAACCCGATGACCTGGCCCAACCCGACCAAGCATGCCGCAAGTTGGCGGAGCGCAAAGCGCAAGCGGTGGTGCAGCAAGTTCTTTCCGACCCCAGTTACGTGGGCTCGTTTGTGGTGCTGGGTTCCGACACCATGGTGGTGTGCGATGGCGAAATCTTCGGTAAACCCGCAGATGAGGCCGATGCAACGCGCATGCTGTCCCGTTTGGCGGGGCGCTCGCATGAAGTCATGACATCGGTTTCCCTGTGGATGGTCATGGCGCCCGCCGATCAAGATTTATCGTTGGGCTTTCGCTCGTTTGTGGATACGAGCATTGTCACGTTTAAAGACTTGACCAGCGAAGACATTGCTGAATACCTGGCAGAAGGCGAATCGTTCGACAAGGCGGGTGCTTACGCTATCCAAGGCGCCGGCGCTCGCTTGGTCGAACGTGTTCATGGCAGCATGGATACGGTGATTGGCTTGCCGGTAGAGCGGCTGATACGCGAATACGGTGACATTCTGCTTCCAACTGCTCCGTAATGCCGCCGTTATGCTTGCGAGCTGGTATCATGGAGGGTCGAAAAACGCTTTCGGTGCGCTTGGCTGACGCGCGCCGACCCGAAATGCGGAAAATCGCAGGGAACCGAAAACGCACGGGGCTGAAAGGGGCCGAAAGGGGCACGCATGAACAATTCGCGACTCATCCTGAATAAATACCTGCCCCTCAAAGAAATCGGCTCGGGCGGCTTCGGTACGGTCTTTGTCTGCAAAGATATGCTGATGCAGCGCTTGGTGGCCATCAAGAAAATCGAACTCACCGAGCTTGACGCGCAGCGGGCGCGTTGGGTGCGCGACGACATGAATCGCGATGCCCAGGTAGATGCGCTGAATGCGTTCGAAACGGGTCACACCACCATCAATTTGCTCGCGCCGGGCGAAGAGGATTCCCTGGCGGACTCGCTGGAGCGCCGCTACTTGGCGAACGTGCCCGGCCTGGACGAAGCGCGCATGGCAGCGGCGCTGTCCGACCCTTCCATTGTTGCCATCTACGATTGCCAGATTGCCGGGAACGTGGTGTACCTGGTTATGGAGTACGTGGAGGGTGCCACGCTCACGCAAGTTTTGGCTGATCACAACGATGAAATCACGCTGGATATTGTGTCAGCCGTGTTCGAAAGCGTGTCGCGCGCGCTAGAGGTAGCACATGAAAACGGCGTGCTGCATTTCGACATAAAGCCTGATAACGTGCTTATCGATGCGCAGGGAAACGTAAAAGTGACCGATTTCGGCCTGGCAACGTTGAGCGACGCGCAAGGCGAAGGAACCGCGGCGGCGGGCACTATTGGCTACATGCCGCTTGAGCAAATGCGTCAGGAGTCGCTTGACGCGCGCACCGACGAGTGGGCGTTGGCGAGCATTGTCTATGAGATGCTGGTGGGCGAAAATCCGTTTTTGGCCCCCACGCTTGACCAGGCGCTGAACAGCATTGATGGCGCGGAGCTTACGCTGCCGTCGCGCTGCTGGGGCGACTTGCCCGATGAAGTTGACGACGTTTTGTTCAAGGCGCTCGATCCGCAAAAAGAGGACCGCTACGAGTCGGTGGCAGCGTTTGCCGATGAGCTTATGCCGCTTTTAGGCGATGCCGACTTGGGTCGATGCGAGCTTGCGGCGCTTGTGCAAGGCAAAGACCCTAACGAAGCAATCGATGATTTTGCGGAAGACGATGCTGTTGACGGCGACCGTGCGGGTGCCAGCGAAGGCTTTGCTGCGGCATCTAGCGCAGCGGGAGCATTCCTTGCTCGTTTGCGTGAAGGCTTCTCCGATTTCCAGAAGTCGCTTGCTGCGCGCATTTTCGCAGCGATTGGCTCGGGGTTTGTGGCGGCTTTAGGTGCTTGGAATATTTCGCAGATTTCGGGGCTCAATAACCCGCTGTTCTGGGCTTTTGTTGCGGGATGCGCGGCGCTTGGAGCGGTTTTTCCCCACGTGGGGGCGCTTGCAAGTCTAATTGTTTTATCGGGTGCGCTGCTGGCATGTGGCGCGTATGTGCCGGGCATTTTGCTGCTTGCCGCAATCGGTGCGTGGTGGTGGTTCGTGGGTCGGCAGGGTCGCGCGGCGGCCAACGGGCTTTTGAGCTTTCCGTTGTTTTCTGCAGTGGGCTTAGCTCCCGTATCTGCCCTGTTTGCGGGCTATGTAACCAGGATTCCCCAAGCGGTTGCCACGGCAGCGCTCGGCGGGCTTTTGTGCCTGACCTGCGCGGGCTTTGGATCAATGGACCTGACGAACTGGGATATTGCGCATAATTGGAATTTCTCAGGCAGCGCTGCTCAGGAGTCAAGCGTTTCGACGGAAGGTGCCCTGGCAACAGGCGTGGTGGCAGGCGAAGCGACTGCATCGGGCGGCGCGCTATCGGCGGATGCCAGCGCGCGAACGGGTGCTTCCGCCGATGCTTCAGATATCAACGCAAACATGATGGCGCTCGTGACAAATGCGGGAACATGGGTTTTGCTGGCAAGCTGGGTTTTGGCGGCGCTGGTCATGAGCTTGTTTGCCCGCCCGCATAAGCGTTTCATGGCGGTGATTGGTGCCTTCGCCGGGTTTTCCCTGATCATGATAGGTATTTGGCTTGCCTATGCGTTTGACCCGGGTGCGGCAACCATGATTCCGCCCACATCACTTCTTGCGAGTGCTGTTATTTCTGGTGCGCTGATGATTTTTGCAACAGCGGCGCTCCCGCTGCCTGAACGTCCAAATTTGCTGGAAAATCGCTAGATGGCTGGCTGTTGGCAACGCCTTTTCCGGTCTTCTCCCTAGAAAAAGCTGGCTGTTGCAACGCCTTCCTTGGGTCTTCTCCCCAAAAAAATTGGCAAGTCTCCTTTAGTTTCGCGTGATTTAACGGCTTTGAAAACAGCCGCGCTACCAGAGATGATAAACTGCGCAGAAACATAATGCATACTTGCGTCTACGCTGCGCGTTTGCTGGTTCGGTGGGGCTTCAGGAATCCGCTTCCGCAAGCCGCCCGAGAACGTATGCAAGGGAAGTCGCTATAACTTCCGCTGCGCTGCGAAACGCAAAAAAATACGGTAGAGGAGAAACGAAAATGTCGCTGCCTGCATCTGATTTGAATAAAAAGCCTGATTATCGCACCACAATGGAATTGGGTGCGGTGTTGCCCAAAACCGCCGAAGTGAAAAACGACCACCTGTTCATTGGCGGCGTGGATATGGTGGAGCTGGCGCAGCAAGAGGGCACGGCGCTCTATGTGTTCGACGAAGCGGACCTGCGCGATCGCATGCAGCAATATGAGCGCGCCTTCCGCTCGCGCTATGAGAACTCTGACATTGTGTTCGCCTCGAAGGCATTTTGCAACAAGGAAGTGCTGCGCATTGTGAACCAGGAGGGCCTGTGCCTGGATGTTTCCGGCGGCGGCGAGTTGGCGTGCGCTCAGGCGGTGGGCTTCCCCATGGAAAACGTGGTCATGCACGGCAACAACAAAACGCCGCGCGAGCTGGAAGAAGCCATTTCCGCGGGTGTTGGGCGCATTGTGCTGGACAGCCGCATTGAGCTTTCACGCGTGAACGAGATTGCGGCGCGCCTGGGTAAGGTACAAGACGTGCTCATGCGCATAACGCCTGGTGTAGAGGCTGACACGCACGAGTACATCCGCACGGGTTGTGAGGACTCCAAGTTCGGCTTCACTATGAAAAACGACTTCGCGTTCAACTGCGTGGGCGATGTTTTGGCTGCGGAAAACGTGCGCCTGCTGGGCTTCCACTGCCACATTGGATCTCAGATCTTCGCGCTTACGTCGTTTCGCGAAGCGGTGCAGGTCATGACAGAGTTCGTGCTGCGCGTGAAGGAAAAGTACGGCTTTGTAACGAAGGAGCTGGACATGGGCGGCGGCCTGGGCATTGCCTACACGGCCGATGATCGTCCGTCGAGCATCGATGAATTCGCTGAGTGCACCGTAAGCGCCGTGCGTGACTTTTGTGCGCACTACCAGCTGGAGGAACCGCGCATTATGGTGGAGCCAGGCCGTAGCTTGGTGGCAAACGCCGGCGTGACGCTCTACACCGTGGGCATTTTGAAAACGCTGCCGGGTATTCGCAAGTACATTGCGGTGGACGGCGGTATGTCTGACAACATTCGCACGGCGCTCTATCATGCGCAATATGAGCCGACTATTGCCAACAAGGCTGGTCAGATGCGTACCGAGATCGTCACGTTATGCGGCAAGCATTGCGAAAGCGGCGATGCCGTGGTTGTTGACATGCCGTTGCAGCAGGCAGAGATTGGTGACATCGTGTGCGTTTTTGCCACGGGCGCGTATTGCTACACCATGGCCAGCACGTATAACGGCCAACCGCGTCCGGCCATCGTTTTCGTGAAAGATGGCGTTGCCCGCACGGTTACGCGCCGCGAGACGTACGCTGACTTGCTGGCACGCGACCTGTAGGGGCGTGCGGCGCGCCGCAGGCGACAAGCGAGCGGTGGCCGCCTGCGCAATGCGCCTCTCGAGCGGCAACGGCAGGCGGGTGGCGAGCCTCGGCGCCCGTGTAATGCTCCCCGCAAATGGCGTTTCGCCTTGTAATTCCGCTCAAAACAGTCGTAACTTTTGTGTCGAGCCGCGTTGCGTGCGCCGTTAGCTTTATAATGAGCTCCCAATGATTTCAACGAGGTGGGCACGGGCCTTCGCAGAGGCTCTGCGCAAAGAGCAAGCCCCTTCGTGTTTACCAGAAAGGTACTCTTCCCATGGCAATTAAAATCGGTTTGGTGGGCACGGGCACAGTTGGTGGCGGCTGCTTGGACATCCTGGCGAACCACCACGATGACTTCAAGCGCTTTTACGGCCTTGACCTGCAAATTGTGCGCGTGTGTTCGCGCGAGGCCTCTGTTGCGGAAGCTCACGGGTTGGGGCATTTGTTCACGACCGATTTTCACGACGTGGTAAACGATCCCGAAGTTGATGTGGTTATCGAACTCATTGGTGGCACCACTGCCGCGCGCGAGCTGGTCACCACGGCGCTGCGCAACAAGAAGCATGTTGTTACGGCAAATAAGGCGCTCATGGCCACATACGGCGAAGAAGTCATGTCGCTGGCAGAGGAAAATAACGTGGAAATCGCGTTTGAAGCCAGCGTGGGCGGTGGCATTCCCATCATTGATCCGCTGAAGCATTCGCTCACGGCGAACGGCATTTCGTCTGTCATGGGCATTGTGAACGGCACCACGAATTACATGCTCACGTGCATGTCGCAAGAAGGATTGGCTTACGATGATGTATTGGCCCAGGCCCAGGCGTTGGGTTATGCCGAAGCCGACCCCACGGCCGACGTTGACGGTTTGGATGCCGCTGCGAAAATCGCCATTCTGGCCTCCATCGCTTTCCATTCGCGCGTGACCATCAACGACGTGCATGCGGAAGGCATCCGCAACATCAAACCCATGGACTTGGAAGCCGCGTCTGAAATGGGGTATGTGGTCAAGCTTCTGGCAATTGCGAATCGCACGGACGATGGCATTAGCGTGCGCGTACATCCCACTATGCTGCCCACCAGCCACCAGCTTTCCAGCGTAAATGGCGTGTTCAACGCGATTTATGTTACGGGCGATGCCGTGGGCGAAGCCATGTTCTTTGGCGAAGGTGCTGGTGCGGGTGCTGCCGCAAGCGCGGTAATGGGCGACGTTATTGAAGTCGCGCGCCACATTAAGTTGGGTTGCGGCCCCCTCGTTGGTTGCACCTGCGTTGACAAGCTGCCCATTGTTCCCATTGAAGATCTGTGCTGCCGTTACTACATTCGCTTCACGGTTGCCGATCGACCGGGCGTTATGGCTGCAATGGCGAGCGTTTTCGCGAAGCACGGCGTAAGCCTGTACAGCGTTTCCCAGCGCGGTTCCGATGCTTCTGTCGAGCTGGGCAAAGTGTCGCTTTCGTTCGTGACGCACACCGCCGCTGAGAAGTCCCTGCGCGCCGCTTTGGCCGAAATTGCCAAGCTGGACGACGTTCAGCTGAACGAGCCTTCGGTCATCAGGGTTGTCAAATAGGGAAGGCCCGCACCATTATGCCTGATAATACGTCTGTTATTGCGCCCAAGGGTTTGGGTGTTATTTTCGACTGCGATGGTACGCTCATGGATACCGTGGGCGGCTGGCGCGCCGTTGAGCGCGAGTTCGCGCGCATGTGCGGCCACGAGCTTACGCTTGATGAGCTGAAGCTTTTGGGCACGTTCACGCTGCACGAGACGGGCGTCTTCTACCACGAGAACTATGGGTTGGGCAAAAGCCCTGATCATGTGGTTGAAATGGCAGACGAGATCCTTGTTGATTTTTACCGCACGCAAGCTGAGCTGCGCCCCGGTGTGGGGGATTTTCTGGAAGGCTTGGCGCGTGCGGACGTTCCCATGACGGTTGCGTCATCCAGTCCGCAGCGCTACTTGCAGGGCGGTTTGCGTCATGCGGGCATCATCGATTACTTCAAGGGTGTTTTTTCCACCGATGACGTGGGTGCCCCGAAACGCGAGCCGGTTATCTATCAGCACGCTGCGCGCCATATGGGAACGGATATTGCTTCTACCTGGGGTTTCGAGGATTCCATTTATGCCGTGCACACGTTGATGAACGCTGGTTTCAAATGCGCTGGCTGCTACGATCGCGACGATTCCGGCACCATGGAGCAGCTTTCCTCTGAAGCCACGCTCGTCATTCCCACGTTTGCCGGCTATACCGCACAGGAATTCCTGACAACTGCCGCACGGTAGCCTGCTCTGTCGCGTTGCGCCAACCCCGTTGTTGCACGCTGGCTGTTGGGGTTGCGCTTTTCCGGTTGCCCCTTCGCGTTTTTCTATGGTCTATCTGCTTTTTTTCGTTATCTTGTTTCTTAAAAAGCAGGAAAGCTATCCTCTTTTTACCGTTAGGAGTACAATAAACGGTCATGTGTAAGATAGACCACGAGTTCATAATCGAGGATCCATGGACCTGAAATTTTCGAAAAGAACGGCCACGCTGCTGTTTTTTGATGTAGTGGCAACGCTCGCTGCTTATTGGCTGGGGTCGTTTCTGACCCGCGTGAACGATGAAGTGTTCGTTGATAACGAAATCTTCTTCGTTGTGGGTATTTTGGCGGTGTTCAACATTGCGTTTTTGGCGTTGTTCCGCTCGTACAACAACCTGTGGGAATATGCCAGCATTGACGAGCTGATTCGCATTCTGGTTTCGCTGGCGCTGTCCACCCTGGTGGGCGCAGTGTTCTTGTGGGTGATTGGCACGCGCTTGCCCATTCGCGTTTACGTTGTGGCATTCATATTGCTGGTACTGTTCTGCGGCGGCATACGCCTGTGGTATCGCATTTTCCGCAGCAAGGGTCGTCAGATTACCAGCACCAGCACGGATCGCCCGCGCACGTTGGTTGTTGGCGCAGGTGAAACGGGTTCTTTGGCCATCAATCGCATGATTTCGCGCGACCCGAATATGCCGGGTTTGCCCATTGTTGCCACCGATGACGACAAGGAAAAGCGCGGCAACCACATTCACGGCGTGCGTGTGGAAGGCGGCAGCGAGGATATCCCCGCGCTGTGCGAGAAGTACGGCATTGAGCAGATCGTTATCGCGATTCCTTCTGCAACGGCTGAGCAGCGTCGCGAGATTTATAGCATTTGCACGCAGACCAACTGCATTCTGAAGACGCTGCCCAATGTGCGCGACATGCGTATTGACGAGCTTGACGGCGTTGCATTGCGCGATGTTGACGTGACCGACCTGTTGGGTCGCGACGAAATCCTGCTGGATACACGCATTGCTTCGAGTTACATCTCTGGCAACACGGTGCTGGTCACGGGTGGTGGCGGCTCTATCGGTAGCGAGCTGTGTCGCCAGATTGCCAAAGTTGCGCCGCGCCGCATTGTGGTGTTCGACATGTACGAAAACGATGCGTACATGCTGCGCCAGGAACTGCTGCGCCAGTATAACGACATCGACGTCATTGTCGAGATCGGCAATGTGTGCGATGTTGCGCGCGTCAACGAGATCTTCACGAAGTACCACCCATCTGTGGTGTTCCACGCAGCCGCGCATAAGCACGTGCCGCTCATGGAAATTTGCCCGCGCGAAGCCGTGCAGAACAACGTGTTCGGCACGTTGAACGTGGTGCGCGCCGCCGACGAATTCAACGTTTCCCGCTTCATTTTCATTTCCACCGATAAGGCCGTAAACCCCACCAGCGTTATGGGTGCCACGAAGCGCATGGGCGAAATGGTCATGCAATATTATGCACGCACGTCGAAAACAACGTTCGCGGCGGTGCGATTCGGTAACGTTTTGGGCAGCAACGGCAGTGTAATCCCCCTGTTCAAGCGCCAAATTGCAAGCGGTGGCCCCGTGACGGTCACGCATCCGGATATCGAGCGCTTCTTCATGACCATCCCCGAGGCATCGCGCTTGGTTATCACGGCGGGCGGCATGGCAAAGGGTGGCGAAATCTTCATCCTTGACATGGGCGAGCCGGTAAAGATTCTTGATCTGGCAAAGAACCTCATTCGTCTTTCGGGCGCGCAGGATATCGAGATCGAATTCACCGGTCTGCGCGATGGCGAGAAGATGTACGAAGAGCTGCTGATGGATGAAGAATCCACACTGCCTACCAGCAATAAATCCATCATGGTGTCCACGGGTCAGGAAATCAGCTACGACGTGGTGGCGGCGAAGCTCGACGAGTTGCGTGCTTCCATTGAAATGACCGATGACCAGGCAATTTCCATTCTGGAAGATGCTGTTCCCACATACCATCATACGGTGAACACGCATTAAGCGCGTGCAGGGGAAGCATCAATGAAGCCGCCTATCAAGCTTATCTCCCTGGGGATTGTTGCCTACAACGAGCAAGATGCTCTGCCGGGGCTGCTCGCGCAAGTGCGCGCGCAGGATTTGCCCCATGAGTGCATTGAAGTCGTGCTGGTGAACAGCGCCTCGAACGATGGCACCCGTGCGTGCATGGAAGATTTTGCTGCATCGAACGTGCACCAGGATGCCGCCGATGGCTACGGTTTCGCGAACGTGCAGGTGCTCGACAACCCTGCGCGCGTTCAGGCGGCGGGCTGGAACGTTGCCATTCGCAACTTCACGGGCGATGCGCTGGTGCGCGTGGATGCGCACGCGTCCATTCCGTCTGACTTCCTTTCCGCCAACGTGGCGGTGCTCAACGAAGGTGAAGATGTGTGCGGTGGCATGCGTCCGACCATGATTGAGCCTGGTCAGGAGACACCTTGGCGTCAAACGCTCTATCTGGCGGAAGAATCTGCGTTTGGCAGCAGTGTGGCGGATTATCGCCGTGCCTGCGAGCCGCGCTACGTTGATTCGCTGTTTCATGCGGCGTATCGGCGCGAAGTGCTTGCTGCGGTGGGCCTCTTCAACGAGGACCTTCTGCGCACCGAGGATAACGATTTCCATTATCGGGTGCGCCGGGCGGGTTATCGGATCAAGCTTGATCCGCGCATCAATTCGAAGCAGTTTATTCGCAGCTCCCTTTCGCGCATGCTCAAGCAGAAATACGGCAACGGATATTGGGTTGGGCGCACTGTTTTCGTGCAGCCCGGCTGTCTGAAAACGTATCATTTCGCCCCATTTGTCCTGGTGGCAGGCGCGTTGATTCTGCTGGCGGTAGGTGTGGTGCTCTCGTGGCTGCCCCTGGCGGCGTGCGCTGCGCTCTATGCGCTTTTGTGCTGCGCGCTTTCCGCGTATGCGGTTTCGCAATCCGACGTGCGCAATGCCACCATGATTGCGCTGCCCGTTGTGTTTGCGGGCATTCATATCTCGTATGGTTTCGGTACCTTGTTTGGCCTGATAAAAGGCCTGTTCTCAAAGAAGGGGAAGTAGGCTATGACCTCTCTTGATGCTTCTGTTTCCAACGCATGCGAAGGTTTTGCGTGTGAAAGCGCTGCGACCGCACCTGCTGGCGCACCCGCGTCGTTGACGCCTGCGCAAATCGCCTGCAAGGAAGGCCGTGCGCGCGAGCCATATGAAACGCATCCGGTTTCTTCTTGCGGTGCCCCCGAAGGCACGCCGCTGCGCGCTTTGCAGCTGGTCGAGCTCGATTTGATGGAGCGCATCGACGCGATTTTCAAAGAGCTGGGCCTGCGCTATTACTTGCTGGGCGGCACGCTTTTGGGCGCCGTTCGCCACGGCGGCTTCATTCCTTGGGACGATGATGTTGACCTGGGTGTTCCGCGTCCTGATTACCAAAAGTTCTTGGAATATGCGAAAGAGCACCCCGAGGCGCTTCGTCGTGAAGGCGAGACGTGCAAGATCGATGTTGTGAGCATTTACAGCGATAAGACGTGTCGTCAGGGTATGGCAAAGCTCACGTCCGATGCCGTGCGCGTGGTGAATCGCTCGTCGGATGAAGTGCGCTACGAAGATGCTTGGATCGATCTGATTCCTTTGGATGGGTATCCCGCCCCTGGCTTGCATGCGCTGGGCCATCGCTTACGTTTGACCTGGTGGAAGGGCATGGACGCGCTGACTGAGTTCGATTACGTGATTGATACGAAGCGCAATCGCGGTTTTGCCGGCAATTTGATGGTGAAAACGGTGCGTGCGCTGTCTCGCGTGATTCGCCCCTATGGCGACGACTTCCATCGCGTGCTGTTGAAATGGGATAATGCGTTGTGCAGTCTTGAATACGACAAGTATCCGCGCTCGCTGAACCTTATGGCGGCGGTTGGTTTCCGCGAGCTGTTCCCGCGCTCCGATTTTGGCACGGGCCAGCCTATCGAGTTCGAGGGTCGTTATTTCATGGCGCCCGACAACGTTCCTGGCGTGCTTACGCAGATTTTCGGCCCGGATTACATGACACCTCCGCCCGATAATCTGCGCAATTGGCATAACACCGAAGTCATCGAACACCCTTAATCTCGCATCCGGTCCCGCAATCTCTTGTTGACAAATTACCCCACCTTTTGTCAACAAATGGCAGTTCGGGGCATCCGTCGGCAAAGGTTCATCTCACGCGGCGCTTTTTCTTCGTGCGGGCAAAGTTGATGCGCGTGCATCCTGCGCTCCATCGGGTGTTATGCCTGAGAATGTTGACAAAAGGTGGGGTAATTTGTCAACATTTCTGCCGCGGGGGTGAAGAAACTGTGGGTTTTGTGCCGCTGGGCGTATTGCGCCTGTCGCAAGCGGCTTTGGTGAACTATTCTGAAACTCTTTACGACCCGTCTAAAGGAGTAAAAATGTACGTTCTTGATCCGAATTTGGCATCGCTGAATCGTATTTTCGACCAAAACAAGCGCGAGGGCTATTTACGCCTTGACCTGAATGAGAACCCCGGTGGCCTTCCGCAAGAGTTCATTGACAAGGTTCTTGAAGGCATTGGCCCCGAATTCATCTCGCAATACCCTGAAACGCTGGAATTCACGCAGATTCTGGCTGACTACCTGGGCACCGACATCGAGCACATTTGCCTGGTCAACGGCTCATCCGAAGGCATTCGTCAGATTATGGAGGCGTTCACGCTTCCCGGCGGTCGCATTGTGGGCGTGACCCCCACGTATGCCATGTTCGAAGTGTATGCGAAGATGTATGGCCGCACGTTCGTGCCGGTCACGTATACCGAAGACCTGAAGATGCCCATCGAGCGCATCCTGGAACAGTTGACGCCCGACACGCAGCTGCTCATTTTGGTACAGCCGAATAACCCCTTGGGCAACGCATATACCGAAGAAGAGTTCGAGCGCATTTTGGCGGCTGCCGATGAAAATGAAATCACCGTTTTGGTGGACGAAGCGTATCACTACTTCTACCCGGGCACGTTCATCAAAACCGCCCTGTCACGTGAGCATGTGTTTGTGACCAGGACATTCTCTAAGCTGTTCAGCTTGGCGGGCTGCCGTTTGGGCTACGTTACCGGTTGGCCGGAAGGCGTTGCCATGGTGCAGAAACTGTGCACGCCCCACAACGTGAATGCTTTTGCCATGCGTTTTGCGAAAGCCATTCTGCAAGAGCCGGGCATGGTGGACGAGCTGGTGAAAAAGCAGCTCGATGGCAAGCATCACCTGATGGATTTGCTGGAGCAGCACGGCTACGAATACAACGGCAGCGAAGGAAACTTCCTGTTCATCAAGCCAAAGACGGACGCGCAAGAAGTTGTTGCGCG
>CAKTVK010000024.1 GCA_934623455.1 uncultured Eggerthellaceae bacterium
CTGGAATAGGTGCCAGCGCCCGGAACGGGTGCTGCTAAGCCCGGAACGGGTGCTATTACAGGGTGTAATAATCAGTTCGCGAAGAACTTTGCGCCCGACGTGCTAATACTAGAGCCGAAGCGCCTGGCTGACCAGGTGTGTGCCGAAGCCGAGCGCACGCTGGCGGCGTATAGGGAACTGATGTAGCACGGGAAGTTTATGTAGCAAAGAGAGGATTTCTAATGAAAGAAACTGATCAAAAGAGTTCTGTCCCCCAGGCCACCATCGATGATAAGATCTTCAACTTTGCTTACATCATGGCCATGCGCGATGCGACTCAACAGCAGGCGTTCCCTGCGGCAAACAAGAAGCTTCTTTGGGAAAAGGCGGACGAAACCGTCGTTGCGTACCGTCTGCTTAAGGGTTACATCAACGATATCCTTGACAAAGACAAACAGGAGCAAGATTTCTACGAGATTGAAAAGGATATCGAGAAGGCCGTAAATGAGTTCATCAAAACCAACGGTATAAAAAAGGTGACAAAAAAAGACGGACCAGAATCCATCGAAGATGCGGTCTTCACATTCGGAAACGCTCAGAAACTCATCAACATGACCGCCAAGTACATGTTCATTTCTGCGTACCAGGATTCGGACAAAGCGAAGCTCTTCGATCAGTGCCATTGCCCTATGGATGGCATAATGGTGGATAAAGTTGCCAAGCTCGCAGGAAGGTTGGTGGACGAGGGGGAAGAAGGACTCCGTACTTCGCTGGAGAATTTCGCATACAAGCGCCCACTTGCCCACGACTGGGCGGCCAAGGACGAAGTCCGTTGGAGCAAGCTGACCCTCGAGAACCGAAAACCATATGAGGGTTTCCAGGAAGTTGTTCGGGCTCTAGCGGAAAGAGAGGGGTTATCCCCGCTTGAGCTCGACTTTTGCGTTTGGGGCAGTGACGGAGATGAAAGATAGTAGCTCCGTGGGCGATTCTGCTGCTGGGATTTTTACAGAAATCCCAGCAATGTAGCATCCTCGAAACTCAAATATCGAGCCCATTCGTTTTCATCCCCCGGATCGAAGGAAGAGCGAGCTATAAGATCGCAAAGACGTTCCGCCTGGTCTCTGCTTTTGGGACCTGCGAAGAGTTCTTCGTCACAAACGATTAGGTGTTCTAGCTGCTTTTGGGAATAGCCGCGTTTCGCCAAAGCGTCGAGAATCTCGCTACCAAATATCCATCGCCGTGTGACAAGGTTCCAACACCCGCCCCACTCCCAAAGTTCCTGCTCGAATTCGTAGTCCAGAAGTCCCTTTTGCTCCAGGATCGAGAGATTGAAGGGAAGCGCATAGGGACCTAGGATTGGCTTGTTCGGCTTGACATAGTAAAACGTTTCGTCAAGTATAAGGTCGTTCGAATCGATTTCAAAACCTCGATTCGCGACGAAGGAAAATAGATTGAAATCGTTATCGAGGGCTATGGGTTTCTTTCGCGCTTCGATGGAAAGGGTAACAATTCTCGCCTGGTCAAGGATGAGTAGCGTATCGGTTATTTCTTGCTCGATGAAAAAGAGACTGATTTTCTTGACAGAGATGTCTCTGTATAACCTTGGGACGCAATTGGAATCTAGGGTTACCTCGTATTCCTTTGCCGCCAGCCATGCGGAAGAAGTCGAAAGCGACTCATCCAACAAGAGTGAAACGCGAATCTGATTTTCGTCGCTGCCGGTCCGTGCGATGGAGAAGAGCTCGGTGTCAGACTTGCACCCAAAAGCCTTGCCGCTTAAGGTGATTTCTTCTCCATGGAAGTATATGGCTGTCTTTCCGATTCGTCTTTCCTTCGAGAGCGCCTCGGCTATGTTCTTCATGCTTGTAGAGTGCTGATTGTTCTCTTCGTCCGTCATCGTTCGCCACTCCTTTCAGGTCTGTCGGACATCTTAGGGAAGGATGTGGCTCAAAAACGCCCCATGCCCTTCCTTGCTATTGCATCAATGAGTCGCAGAAACACCGGATGGATCGACCACTCGGCGTTTCTTGCAGAAGGAAGCAGGCAAACGAGAGAGATTGCTATGACCAAGGAACAGCTTTTTGAGCGGCTGGACGAGAAGCTGGGTACATTGAGGAAGGTAGGGCTCGATGTCGATCTCGCGCAAGGGCTGAAATCCACTACGTCTGTGCGTGTATCGATTGGGACGGCGAGCAGATGTTCGTGGACATGGATTCCCGCGGCACGGCGATTTAAGCCCGCTGCTGGGGTGAGACGTATAATATCAGCAGTCTAGCATCAAAGGACTTTTCAGATGTCATATTGTGTTAGGAGTAAAACCATGGTTTCGTTTTTCTCGCCGGCTGGTGAACCGATTACGGTGGATGAGTTCATTGATATCTACAACGACAGTTATTACCTGGACAATGAGAAAGTTGTGGCAAGAGCGTCTCAGAATAGTCGATTCGTTGAGGATGAAATAGATTCGATTCTTAAACATGGAATTAAGTCATCGGTTGATGTTGCAAAGATTCTTGCGTGGAAAATTGGCAAAATCAGGCATACGGAAAGCGAAAGAGCCAAATTTTTTATGTACGCAAGCGATTGGTCTGGAGCGGAAGAGCTCAGCGTAACTCGTTATGGGCGTCCTTTCGATCTTGAGAAGATAGCTGATTTCATTGCGAGCAACATTGGTGAACTTGGTGCGCAGTCGATTTCTGATCCTCAAGGGGTCTTGGACCGGCTTCGCAATCAAGATGTTAAAGGACTCGGCACCGTCTATCTCATCACCCTGCTTTACTTCATTTCGAAGGGTCGTTATCCTATTTACGACCGTTTCGCCAAAATGGCGCTTTATGCCATAAGGAACGGTTTGGAACCTGGCGCAACGGTGCCATACGCTGATCTTCCCGGGAAGGAATCTCGAAAGCGTTTTGAACGCGTTATGGATGATTGCATGAATCCGTACATTGGGGATCTTCGAGACATCTTCGGCGAGAAGGCTCTGCAGAGCAGGGATGTCGATCGAGCACTTTGGGTTTACGGGCATTGTTTCAATCAGGCGTAATGAGCGTACGTTTGGCGTACTGCTCTATGCCTTGGACTCGCTAAATCCTGCGGAGGGGTACTTGTCGGCCAGTTAAAGGAAATCGGGGAATAGCCCCGCATAGTCGCAGTTCCAGGCCCCGATTCGCTTACTGATAAATGTCTGTCAATCGAATGAGTTCATCCGTCTCGTCGTCCCATGATGCCTTGAAGTTGAAAATAGGCCCTATGACATCAATGATATCCACCGCGTCGGCGATGGGGCCGATGATGTCCTCGATGGGCTTATGGGCACCCGGCGCTTTGTCGATGGTCCGATCGTTCGCCAAGGTCGAGTAGGCATTTTTCGTGACAGCCCTATAGCCCTTCATTCATGATTCGCATCACCATGCGACATATTCGTCTCATCTTCCTCGGTATATTGCCTTCCATCGCAGGTAATCAAGGAGGTAGAAAGATGAGTGCGTTCGACAAGATTATTGGATACAAGCAGGTCAAACATGAGTTGGCGCAAATTGCGGACACATTGAAAAACGAGGAGGTTTACAAGGCTCTGGGCGTTTCGTCGCCGCGGGGCTTGCTTCTGCACGGGGTGCCGGGCGTGGGCAAATCTTTGATGGCTCAATGCCTTATCGAGGAAAGTGGGCGACAGGCGTTTGTTTGCCGCAAGACGGAACCGGACGGCAAGTTTGTTGACACGATCAGGAAAACTTTCGAGTCCGCTGAGGCTGCGGCTCCATCCATCGTCTACCTTGACGACATGGACAAGTTCGCGAACGACGACAAGTTCCATCGCAACTCCGAGGGGTACGTCACGGTGCAATCATGCATTGACGAGCTTAGCGGAAAAGAGGTGTTTGTGCTGGCTACCGTTAACGAGATGCTCTGTCTTCCGGATTCGCTCACTAGGGCGGGGCGATTTGATCGAGTTATCAAGGTCGATGTGCCAGAAGGGGACGATGCCGTTGAAATCATTGAACACTATCTGAAGGGCAAGAGGATCGCGTCTAACCTTGATGCGAAAGCAATCGCGGATATCCTTGAGGGCAGATCGTGCGCAACGCTTGAAACGGTTATCAACGAAGCGGGTCTAATCGCGGGATACAAGCGCAAGGAATGCGTGACAATGGAAGAAGTTGTCAAAGCTTGCCTTGACGTTGTGTTTCGCGCTGATGGTGCTGCGGCAGATGCTGGCACAATCGACGTGACTCGACCAGGCAACGACTCTAGAGTTGCGTGGCACGAGGCGGGCCATGTAGTTGTCAACGAGGTCGTGCGGCCTGGCAGCGTTGCGCTCGCTTCCGCTCGATGGCGATCGTCCCGTTGCGGTGGGTTTGTGCACACGGCTCGTTCTGAAGACATCGATCCGGTGGTTTCCATGCAAGAGCATCTTGCCGGGGCGCTTGGCGGGCGCGCTGCTGTCGATCTTGAGTTCGGAATCGTAGACGCGGGCGCGCAAAATGATCTGCAACAGGCGTTCAATCTGGCGCAACAGCTTCTTTGCGACTTGTGCTACGGTGGTTTCTCGATGTACGAGGACGAAAGCGACGAGCAAAAAAGGTACGTGGAGGTTGCCACTACCGCCTTAGTGGAGAACTTCTATCGAAAAGTAAAAGAAGCGCTTTGTAAGAATCGAGAGTTCCTGGAGAAGATCGTGGTGGCGCTGGCAGAGAGGGATGTGCTGCTGGCGTCTGATATAGCCGCGATAAAGGAGGGCTGCCGCATCGTCGAGATGACTTTATAGGATGTTCACTTCCGATTCATATGCATTAACGGAAGTGAATCTTAATACACTTCCGTTAAGTTGACAATTGGGGCATTGAATCGTGTGAGCCTTTCGGCGACGTGCGAGCCGTTTCCTTCTTCTTTTTTCTTAAAAACCATCGTTTGTTCGATAGGGCTTGCGCGGCAATGCTGGTATGATTAGGAGTCTGCAAACTAGGCTCGTTGCCGCGTGAAGACGGCGGCGGGATACTTCGGATTTTTTTCATTTCAAGGACGGTTTCATGGCATTTGTTCACTTGCACAATCACACTGAATATTCGCTGCTCGACGGTGCAACACATATCAAAGACATGGTTCGACGCGCCGCTGACCTGGGAATGCCTGCTGTGGCAATAACCGACCACGGCGTAATGTCGGGTGTGCCCGAGCTTTGCGACGCCTGCGCGGCCGTTGAAAAAGAGACGGGCAAAAAAGTCAAGCCCATTTACGGTTGCGAAGTGTACTTCACCACCGACGATGAGCTTCGCCGCGACGGCAAGCCTGCGCTTTACCACTTGCTGCTCCTTGCCAAAAATAACGAGGGGTACGTGAACCTGATGAAGCTGGTTTCCGAATCCCACGTTGACAACTTCTATTACAAACCGCGCACAACGTTTGCCATGCTGCAGAAATACGGCAAGGGCATCATCGGCTCGAGCGCCTGTATCGCGGGTCTTGTCCCCAAGCTTCTGGACGACCGCCGTTTCGACGAAGCGGTGGAGTGGGCCAAGAAATTCGCATCCGCTTTCGAGCCGGGCGATTTCTACATCGAGCTTCAGGACCAGGGCCTTACAACCGATGGCGGCATCACGCAGCACGACTTGAACGTGCAGCTTACGGAAATCGCAAAGCTGTGCGGCCTGAAAACCATCGCAACAAACGACTTCCACTACCTTTTGAAGGAAGACGCACGCGCGCAAGACGTCATGCTGTGCATCGGCACGGGTTCTACGTTCGACGACCCCAGGCGCATGAAGTTCTCGAACGACCAGTTCTACATGAAAACCGAAGAAGAAATGCGCGAGGCTCTGAAGGACTTCCCCGAGGCCTGCGATAACACCGTTGAGCTCGCGGAGAAAATCGACGTCGTCCTTGATCGCACGCAGATTCTTCCTCGTTTCCCCTTGCCCGAAGGCGAAACGGAGGTCAGCTACTTCCGCAAGCAAATCGAGAAGGGCCTGAAGGAGCGCTACGGCGACCCGGTGCCTGAAAACGTGTGGAAGCAGTACGAATACGAAGCGGGCATTATTATCCAGCAGGGATTTCCGGCGTACTTCCTGATTGTGCAGGAGTACATCTCGTGGGCGCGCAGCCAAGGTATTGGCGTTGGACCTGGTCGTGGCTCTGCGGCAGGTGCCGTTGTCGCGTATGCCATGGGCATTACCGACTTGGATCCCATTCCCAACGGCCTGATGTTCGAGCGCTTCCTTTCTCCGGAACGCGTGGAAATGCCCGATATCGACGTTGACTTCGAAGATGAACGTCGCCAGGAAGTTATCGACCACATCAAGGAAGTCTACGGCGAAGACCACGTTGCCGGCGTTATCACGTTTGGCAAGCTGCAGGCGAAAAACGCCGTGCGCGATGCTGCGCGCGTGCTGGGGTATCCGTATGCCGTGGGCGACAAAGTTGCCAAGCTTATTGGCGATGAGCTGGGCATTACCATTGACAAGGCGCTGGAGACGAACCCCGACTTCAAGAAAGAATACGAAAACGACCCCGAAGTGAAGGCGGTTGTTGATGACGCGCGCGCCATTGAAGGGCATGTGCGCGGCGAAGGCGTGCATGCCTGCGCGACCATCATCTGCCGCGACCCCATGACCGACCATGTGCCGGTAAAGCGCGACACCAAAGGTGGCGGCATTATCACGCAGTACGACGGTCACTACACGCCTGAGCTGGGCCTTTTGAAAATGGACTTCTTGGGTCTGCGTACGTTGGGCGTTCTTTCCCGCGCGTGCCGCAACGTGAACGAACGCTACGGCCTGAATCTGGTTGCCGAAAAGATCCCGACCGAGGGCGACGAAGAATCCTACGCGCTTATGCGCAGCGGCAACATGGATGGCCTGTTCCAGGTTGAAGGCGCGCTGTACGTGAGCCTGTTCAGCCGCCTTCCTCCGCGCCGCTTCTCCGACATTGTTGCTTCCATTGCGTTGAACCGTCCGGGTCCTTTGGAATCCGGCATGGTCGAGGACTACATCAAGGTTGCGAGCGGCAAGACCGAGGTCCACTACTACGACGAGCGCCTGAAGCCCATTCTGGAAGAAACGTACGGCACCATGGTCTACCAAGAGCAAATCATGCAGGTTTCCATGGTTATGAGCGGCTTTTCCGCAGGTCGTTCCGACGTTTTGCGTAAGGCAATGGGTAAGAAAAAGCTCGACGTCATGCGTCAGCTGAAGGAAGAATGGAATACGGGCGCCGTTGCGAACGGCTACAAGCTGGAAATTGCCGAGCAGATTTGGAACGACGCAGAGAAGTTCGCTAAGTACGCATTCAACAAGTCGCACTCGGCTGCGTACGCTATTTTGGTTATGCGCACGGCGTACCTTAAGGCGCACTATCCGAACGAGTTCATGGCAGCTGTTCTTTCCAGCTACATGGGCAACACGGATCGCCTGATTCGCTATATTGCCAGCTGCAACCACAATGGCACGCCGGTTTTGCCGCCGGATGTGAACCAGTCAAACGAGGAATTCACCCCTGTTGACGAGGGCATTCGCTTCGGTTTGGTTGGCGTGCGCGGTGTGGGCCGCAACGTGGCGGAAGCGATTGTTGCGGAGCGCAAGGCGAATGGCCCGTATAGCTCGCTGCATGATTTTGTGAACCGTTTGGATTCGAAGTGCTACAACCGCAAGACGCTTGAAGCCCTGATCAAGGGTGGTGCGTTCGACTCGACGGGCTACACGCGCAAGCAACTGATGAGCTTTGTTGACGATACGAATCTGCTGGAAAACGCTGCGAAACGCCAGCGTGACCGTGATGCGGGTCAGGTTTCCATGTTCGATATGTTTGGCGAAGACGAAGAATCCGGTTTTGAAGAGGAAGTTCCGCCTCCCGATGGCATTGAGTGGGACAAGCGCACGAAGCTTGCCTTCGAAAAAGAGATCATGAAGATCTACGTTTCGGAGCACCCGCTGCAGCCGTACGAACGCATGTTGGCGCGCATGTCGAAATTCACCATGGGCGAGCTGTCCGAGCGTACGAAGGAGATTCGCAACGGCGATTTCGTGGGCATGGTGAGCGGCGTAACCACGAAGCTGACGAAAACCGGCAACCGCATGGCAACGTTCACGCTTGAGGACACTTCGGGCTCCATGGAGTGCATCTGTTTCAAGTACAGCGATTTCGCCGACGCTATTGTGGAAGACGCTGTGGTGAAGATAAAAGGCAAGTTTGAGTGCGGCGATCGCGGAAGCCAGATTATCGCGTACGAAGTTGAAACAATTGAACTGGGCGATGAGCAGGCAAAACCGCTGCACATGCAGATTAGCGTGTATTCGAATGAGTACAACCTGGATGTTTCCATGAAGCTCACCGCGCTGCTGAAACAGTTCCCGGGAAGCGATGGCGTGTCGCTTCTGTATACGCAGGGCGATGGGCGCCGATTCCGCGCGGAGCTGCCGGTTCACGTGGATGCCACCTCGCGCGTGCTGGCGCTGGAGCTTTCGCGCTTGTTCGGAAGAGACGTGCTTCATGGGTAGTTGCGTGGGAAAGGATATGGCGGCGCTTGCGGGTGCGGCCGTGGAATTTGCGGGTGCGGCGGGTGCGGGTGCTGTGCCGGTTGCGGGTGCGGCGGGCGCCGCGGTGCCGGGCGTGTCGGGCACTGGTGTGGCTACGGCGGAGGCGCCTGGCGCGATGCCCGCGGACGAGCCGTGGCGCACGTACGCCTTGACGCTCGGGTACAACGGTGCGCCCTTCGCGGGATTCGCGCGGCAGCCGGGTCAGCTTACGGTGCAGGGAAACGTCGAAGAAGCGCTTTCATTGCTGTTCAAGCAGCCTGTTTTGACAGTTTGCGCAGGTAGAACCGATGCAGGCGTTCATGCGCGTGGGCAAGTTGTGTCGTTTTCGGTTCCCGTTGGGGCGGTTAGGGGAAGGTCGCAGCGCACGCTGCTGCGCTCGCTGAACGCTCTGACGCACGAGCATATTGTTGCGAAAAACATCGAGGAGCGCCCTGAGAACTTCTCGGCACGCTTTGATGCCGTGTCGCGAGAGTATCACTATCATATCTGCACCGATCCCGTTCCGCCGCTCTTCATGCGCGACTACAGCTGGCATATTTCCAAGCCGCTGAATGTTGCAGCCATGCAGCAGGCGGCACGTCTTTTGGAGGGCGAGCATGACTTCAAATCGTTTTGTCTGGCGGCTTCCGCAAAGGATAAAACGACGTTTCGATATGTGGAAAAAGTGCAGGTAGAGCCCGCGCAGGTGATGGGTGAGAATCTGCTGATAATCACCGTGAAGGGCAATGCGTTTTTGCATTCTATGGTTCGAACGATGGTAGGCACGCTCGTGAAAGTGGGTGCGGGGCATCGTGAGCCGGAGTGGATCAATCGCGTTTTGGCGGCACGCGATCGCAGCGCGGCGGGCGAAACGGCTCCCGCTTGCGGCCTGGTGTTTTGGTCGGTTGACTACGAAGGCGAGCGCTGTCCCTATGCTCCCGTTGTTGATTCGGCGGGTGCCGCGAAAGCAGTTCGGGGGCAGAAGGTGCTATGAAGCTGACGAATTCTTTACGCGATGCTGCCCAAATACGGCAGGCACGTGGGCTTGATGCGTTTCGTAGCCGCGAGGAAGAAGAGAACTTGCGCGCGTGGGAGCGTGTGGTGGAAATTGCCGATGAACTGGGTAAATGCAGTGATTCTGCGGCTGTGCGCGCCATGAAGGAGCTACAGGAGTTAGCTCATAAAAGGCTCTCTTTTGCCGACGAGCTTGGTTTTTCCGAGCAAGAAATGGAGTCGTGCGAAACGGCATCGGGCATGATTGTAGCGTCAGAGGGCGTTGCATCTACATCCGAGGGCTCGAGCTTGGCTGCAAGTGCTACCTGCGCTGTGGGTGCTGATTGTGTGACAACCTCGGCAAGCTTTTCTGCTGCGGCTCTTGATGATGCGGAGATGTTCGATGGCGATGAACTGGAGGAAGTTGTATTGCCTTCGAGTTTAAGGGCATCGGATGACGTTTTCCCAGGTGATAACACCGCTTTTGCTGCTGGCGATTCTGTTGCCGGCGGAGCTTTCGGTGTTGTTGTTACTGCTGCATCGGGTGTTGCGGGGGAGCCTTCCGACATGAATGCTTCGACGGCGACGGGTGCTGCCGGCAACGAGATTCCCGAGCTGCTTGACGTGCCGGCACGACCCGCTCCGGCCGAGGTTGCAACGTTCAAACATCTTTGCGCAGGTCGTGACGGCAAGCTCTGCCTCTTCGAGGATGCTGACGGCCATCTTGTAGCTGTCCGCGCTTCCCGCCTTGCCTAATGTTAAAAAGTGACGGGGTCTTTTTAACATTTCTACCAATTTAAAAGTATGTTGTTGAAAAAGCGGTGCCAAATTCGAAGTTGCATAAGGTTGGAAGTAGGTTAGCATTTGACATCGGCTGGGGATTAAAACGTACTTCAACAAAGAATAGCTTTGAACTGGTATTTTGTTGAGGTTATTTTTCTCAAACCGTAAGCTTACTGTAAGATACTCCAATTTATGCTCTCGACCTACTTCCAACCTGCATCAACTTCGAATTTTGAGGTCATTTTTCAACAACATGAAGTGACGCGGTTTGATTCGTGTTTAAAGGCGCTGGCCATAAAATGCCAAGGGTGTCCGTAACAGCGGACACCCGCTTTTTTCGAAGAAGCTATACTGGACTTTGAGTTAAGAATCCAGCACGCAAGGAGCGAAAAATGGCACATCTCGCATATGATCAAAACATCGTGGTTGACCTGGAATTTACGCCCTCCATACGCAATGCGCGAAAGCATGGTGTGCGTCAGGCATACGAGGTAATTGAGATTGGTGCGGTACGAGTGAGCCCGGATGGACGTGTGCTTGATGAATTCAGGTGTTTAGTAAGACCCGAAATGGCGACGTCTGTAAGTGGAAAAGTGCGTCGACTTACGGGAATCACCACTCATATGCTAGAAGATGCGCCCCGCTTTGCCGAGGCATTGCTGCTTTTCAGCGAGTGGGTGGGCAAGGGAAGGACCCGTATGGTCGCCTGGAGCGAAAGCGACAAGGCGCAGATTGTCTCTGAGTGCTCCGTGAAGGGAATCGAGATGCCCGCGAACATGCGTCGCTGGATGGATCTTCAAAGGGTGTTTCCTCGCGCTATGGATATGAGGGGTCGTCACAAGCGCATGTCCTTGCACGATGCCTTCGCATGGTTTGACCGCGAGCTTTCGGCCGATTGCGAGCATCAGGCGCTGGCAGATGCGGAGCACACCGCCGAACTTCTGATCGCGCTTATCAAGGGAGAGCATCTGGAGCACAAGCGCGCTCTTGAAGCCGCCATGATAAACGTGCAACCATGCGGCTACAACCCCATGGCGAGCGCTTTGGCTGGCCTTCTTGAGAAAATGAATGAAGCGGCATAGTGCGATTTTCGAGTTAAAGGTGATGTGTTTTTCGCCTTTGCCCTACATTTAGCGCATTTACGAAAAGTGTAGGGCAATAGAGATAATTTACCCGTTTCGTCCGTTTCGTATTCTCGAACAGCCTTCTGGCTTGGCTGCAGCCTGCATAAGAAAAGCCCCGAATGGTTTCGGGGCTTTTGGCGGTGCCACATTAAGCGGGCAAGCTTTGCAGGAGTGCCGTGCTCGGTGTTCCTCCTTCGCAATTGTTGACAAAAGGTGGGGTAATTTGACAACAATTGTGCTCTGAGCAGTCGCTCTCTCCTTCTCGCTTGGTGCTAATCCTCCTTGACCTTCACTTTTGGCGCAGCGGGGGCATCAAACGAACCGGCGCAATGCGGGCAGCGCGTGGCGCCTTCCTTGACTTCCTCCAGGCAGAAGGGGCAGGTGGGAGGCTCGGTTTCGTCCTCTTCCGCTTCTTCCTTCTTCTTGCCCAGATTCTGCATGTTGTTCACGGCCTTGACCAGCAAGAACACAATGAATGCAACAATCAGGAAGTTGATAACGGCGGAAATGAACGCGCCGAAGTCAATGGAAGTGCCCGGAACAACAAGCGCGCCTGCGGTATCGATGCCGCCGCCCGTGATAAGCGTGATTAGGGGGTTGATGATGTTCGAAGTCAGCGCAGTAACGATTGCCGTGAACGCGCCGCCCACGATAACGCCAACGGCCATATCCATCACGTTGCCGCGATTGATGAACTCCTTGAATTCGTCGAGCATTTTCATAGAAGGCTCCTTTTCTCTTTGCTATTTGCGACCAGGCACTCCGCCTGTTTCTTCGCATAAATAAGTCGGCACGATTATAGGGCAAATATTACGACCTGATGACGCTTTTTAAGGAAACTTGACACAGTTGCACGCAGAAGTACAATCACCTTTGGCACTCGATACCCGAGACTGCTAATGTGTTGCGTTCCGTCGTTCGCGGGTCGTGCGTCATGCGTGCGGTGTGCGTGCGAAAATCATGCAGGTACGTGCATAAAAACGCGCCGGCGGTACGAAAAAACGCATAAAGCGGTTTTGGCAAGCAATATCTATTGCATTTGTTTTACTGTGAAGGGAAAGAAGGATCGATGAAAAAATTCAAGACAGAGAGCAAAAAGCTGCTTGATCTAATGATCAACTCCATTTACACGAATAAAGAAATCTTCCTTCGTGAGCTCATTTCGAACGCGTCCGACGCTGTGGATAAGCTGTATTTCAAGAGCCTGACCGATGAATCGGCCGCCGTTGACAAAGACGAACTGTGCATTCGCGTGAACTTCGACAAGGGCGCGCGTACCATTATTGTTTCCGATGACGGCATTGGCATGAGCAAGGATGAGCTGGACAAGAACCTGGGCACCATCGCTCACTCCGACAGCCAGTCGTTCAAGACCGAAAACGCTGAGCAGCAGGGTTCTGACATTGACATTATTGGCCAGTTCGGTGTTGGTTTTTACTCGTCGTTTATGGTGGCCGATCACGTGCGCGTTGTGTCTCGCGCATTCGGCAGCGATGAGGCATATGCTTGGGAAAGCGACGGCGTGGAGGGTTACACCATTGAGCCGGCCGAGCGCGAAACGCACGGAACCGATGTCATTTTGACCATCAAGGAAAGCACGACCGAAGAGGATTACGACGAGTTTTTGACCGAAGAGGGTCTGCGCCACCTGATTTTGCATTACAGCAACTACGTGCGCTACCCCATTCGCATGCTGGTAACGAAAGAACGCCAGAAGCCGCTGCCGCCCGACGCGCCCGAGGACGCAAAGCCCGAATGGGAAGAATACAAGACCATCGAGACCATCAACTCCATGGTGCCCATCTGGAAGCGCAACAAGTCCGAGGTCACGCCCGAAGAATACAACGAGTTCTACAAGTCTAACTTCCACGACTTCGAGGACCCGGCGCGCACGGTGAGCTTCCACGCGGAAGGCTCGCTCAACTACGATGCGCTGCTGTTCATCCCCGGCCGCGCGCCGTACGACATGTACAGCCGCGAGTACGAGAAGGGTCTGGCGCTGTACAGCTCGAACGTGCTGATTATGGAGAAGTGCGAAGACCTGGTTCCCGATTACTTCAACTTCGTGCGCGGCATTGTGGACAGCCAGGATCTTACGCTGAACATCTCCCGCGAAACGCTGCAGCAAAACAGCCAGCTGCGCGCCATTGCTCGCAAGGTTGAGAAGAAGATTAAGTCCGAGCTGGACGCCATGCGCGATGACGATCGCGAAACGTACGAGAAGTTCTTCGAGAATTTCGGCCGCAGCCTGAAGTTCGGCATTTACGCCAGCCGCGGTCAGAAGTCCGATGTGTTGTCTGACCTGCTGCTTTTCCATTCCGCCAAGCAGGGCAAGATGGTCACGCTTGCTGAATACGTTGAGGGCATGACCGAGGGCCAGGACAGCATTCTGTACCACTTTGGCGTGGGCGAGAGCATTGAGCGTCTTGAGAAGACGCCGCTGGTGAAGTCCGTGCTGGACAAGGGCTACGACGTGCTTTTGTGCAACGAGCCCGTTGACGAGTTCGTTTTGCAGCTTATGCAGACTTTTGACGGCAAAGAGATGAAAAACATTGCCACCGAGGAACTGAACTTGGGCTCCGACGACGAGAAAGCCGATGCCGAAGCGGTAGAGAAGGACAATGCGGACCTGTTTGCCACCATGACTAAGGCGCTGGATGGCAAGGTGGAGAAGGTTGTTGCCTCTACGCGCTTGACCGATGCGCCGGCGTGCCTGGTATCCACGGGCGGCGTGTCGCTGGGCATGGAGCGCGTGTTCTCGGCCTCCGAAGGCTACGACGGAATGAAGAGCGCGCGTGTTTTGGAAATCAACCCCAAGCACGAGATTTTCGAAGCGCTGAAAGAGGCGCAGGATTTGGGCCAGACAGACAAGGTGAGCCTGTATGCGAACATCCTGTACAACCAATCGTTGCTGATTGAGGGCTTGCCGGTGGATGATCCGTTCGAGTTCGCGAAGGCTGTTTCTTCGCTGATGGTGTAGGGGCTGCGGCGGTTGCGTGCCGGTGGGGCGCGGCGGTTGCGCCGGAGCGGGGTTGTGGCTGGCGGTTTGCGGTTGGGGGCTGCGACCTGTGTCTCCGCCTTCGCCTTCGCTGTTGGCGCGCTACTGATGGTGTGTAGCGGCGCGTGCCGGTGGCGGTGCGGCGGCTGCACCGGAGCGGGCTGTGGCTGGCGGGTTGCGGTTGAGAACCGCGCCCTTCGCCTTCGCCCGATTTTGCCCTTTATTCGCGCAAGGGAACATACGAAATGCGTTCCAGCTGGTACAATGCCAGCTGGAACTTTTTTTCGGAGAGGATCAACGCATGAGAGAACGCAAAAATGCCCTGGTACTGTTCAGCAAGCCGCCTATTCCCGGGTTGGTGAAAACGCGTCTGACGCGTCTGAAGGACGGCATCTTCGAGCCCGAGGTTGCATCGGGACTGTATCACTGCATGTTGTTCGACGTGGTTGAGATTTGCTGCGCCGCCATGACGAAGATGGAGCAGGATAGCGAAGCGCAAGTGATGGCGCTGCGCGAAGAGGGCATTCCTGAAGACGAAATTGTGCGCGATACGTTTGAGCTTATCATTTCCACAACGCCCGAGAAAAACGTTGCCGTTATGGAAAAGCTTTTTTCCGATGCGGGCGAATGGCCTCGTGACCTGGTGTTTATCTGCGATACGGGCAAGAGCTTCGACGAGCATTACAATGATTCGTTCCGCCAAGCATGGGAGCGCGGCGCCGATTGCATTCTTTCTATGGGCGCTGACATGCCGGCGCTACACACGAAGGACGTGATCAACGGCTTCGAGATGCTGCATTCCCTTGACGGCGTTGATGGTGGCGGCATTGTGCTGGCTCCCGACCAGGCAATGGGCGTTTCTATTGTGGGTTGGACGCGCGAAACCGATTTCGACCACGCAGGCGTTTTCTACAACCCCTCGGGATTGACCGTTCTACCTGCGTATATTCAAAAAGCGCGCGAGGCGGGGCTGCCTGCGCTCTATCTGCCGGCCGTGCCCGACGTGGACACCATGGGTGACTTAATGCATAACGTGACGCTGGTCGAGGCGCTGAATTACTGCGCGCCGTTCGAGGACAACACGCCGCCGTGGCGCACGGCGCAGGCGCTCAAGGAAATGGGCTGGGACAAAATTGTGGTGCCGCCGAACGATTTGCATGATCCGCGCGAGGAAATTGATAAGTAGGGGGGCAAGTATATGCTGGTCAGGCTTGAGTCGGTAAGCGACCCGCTGCTTGATGCCTACGCGCGCCTTACCGAGGCGCAACTGCGCAACAAGTTGGAGCCCGAAAAGGGAATATTCATTGGCGAGGCGCCCAAGGTCATTGAACGTGCGCTGGCGGGTGGCATGGAGTGCCAGTCGCTTCTTTTGGAAGAGAAGATGCTGGAAAACACGGCGCACGTTATTGATATGGTGCATGCGCAAAATCCGGAAACGCCGATTTTCGTTCTTCCGCACAGCGAGATTGAGCAGCTTATCGGCTATGAGCTCACGCGTGGTGCGTTGGGGGCGTTTCATCGGCCGGCACCGCGATCGCTTGAGGATGTGCTTGCGGGTGCGCATCGTGTGGCGGTGCTGGAAAACATCACGAATTACACGAACGTCGGGGCCATTATGCGTTCGGCTGCCGCGCTGGGTATGGATGCCGTGCTGGTGACGCCCGAGTGCTACGATCCGCTGTATCGCCGCGCGGTACGTTGCTCCATGGGCACGGTGTTCCAGATTCCGTGGACGCGCATCGAGGATTGGCCCGAAGGCGGTATGGAGCGCCTGCATGAGCTGGGGTTTAAGACGGCGGCTTTGGCACTGCGCAAGGATTCTATTACGCCTCGTGACCCCGCGCTGGCGGCATGCGACAAGCTAGCGGTTGTCTTGGGGACCGAAGGCGATGGCTTAAGCTACGACACCATTGCGGCGTGTGATTTCACGGTGTGCATCCCCATGTATCATCAGGTAGATTCCCTGAACGTTGCGGCGGCAAGTGCCGTTGCGTTCTATGAACTCGCCCGCCCTTCTGCGCCGTAATGGTGCGAGTGGTCTGCCGCTGAATGCGCGGGCTCGAAGGCTCTCGCGATGCCAGCGCGAAGTCCATGTTGTCGGATTTTCGGCTCCGATGTGCAAAATATTCCTGTCCGGGGTAGGTGAGAGCACGGATTCGACGCAAATCGCCCATCGCCGCACGCGCTTAATAATGGGTGATTCATATAACCCCAGTTCACAAGCTAGGCTATGTTTTGGCTTTTCGAGGCGACCCCAATAAAGCTCTATCGACCTACCCCGAACAGGAATATTTTGCACATTTGCCGCTTTTTTTCGACAAGCTGACACTTTAGCGCGGGCTTTCGGTTTCGCACGAGTTTCTGTCGAGCAAACTGCCCAACAAAATGCCGAGAGACAAAGTAATGTCTCTCGGCATTTTCGGGTAGGTTGCATGGTTTCGTGTTAGTTCGTGCGATCCCTGCTTGCAAGTGAATCAAGCGTTATGCGTGAGAAACCGCTGTGCGTAGTGACGTCTGGTTGAATTGCTGTTCCTGTGCTAGCCCTGAAGAAAATGCTTCTTTTGTTCGTCGAACTCCTCTTGCGTAATGATCCCCTGGTCAAGAAGCTGCTTGAGCTCCGTCAATTGAGTCGCACTAGGAGTTTGAGATGCTTGACTAGAATATGCGGATGCAGATGCTGTTTGGGATTGCAGTGCTTCAGCCTCTAATGGAGGGAGACTAATAATGAAAAGAGCAGTACCTATTACTATATTATTAAGCGCTGCTGTGGTTGTTGGTAGAAGGGTGGTTGATAGAAATCCATTTGCTATAACTCCGCAAATAGCGCCTATGATCGCCATAACTCCGCCTATGGTTTTTAGCGAATTTCTACTGTCACTTTTTCGCCAGCCTGCAAAAAATAAACCACCAGCTGCAGCGAATAATCCAGAGCGTAATATGGAGAATAACATCCCCATCATTCGGTAGGATGTTTCTGACGTTCCATGGAAGTTATAGATGGCAGGATTGTCAATTATGGCAGTAATTGAGCTGAAGCATGCGTATGCAAAGTACAGGGCTATTACGATACCGCCAATACCAAACTTTTTTTGGCCCATAAAGAAAAGCGCTGCCACTGCAACCAGGGCAATAATATGAATACCGTTTGAGACATAGAAAATTGAGGGGACTTTAAGGGTTCCGCCGCTAAGCAAGCTTAGATTCGAAAAAAAGTTGCATATAACAATTAAGGCTGCAGTACTAACGGCTGCTCCGCTAGCAATTCGTTGTGTTTTCTCGTTCACCTTTTCTGTCTCCTATCGCAAATAAACCATCGTTGAGCTCAGGACAACTATGCACCAAATAACAGCGAATATCGCACCGACGATCACTCCAATGAGGGCGCCTTTTCCTGCAGCGCTTGATGATTTAGGTTTCGAGTCTTTCCAGACAATGAATAGAATGAGACCAATGATGGGGATCAGGAAGCCAAGAATCGCCCACCCTGCGGTACCGCCTTCCTCTACTGCGGCAGTTGCGTTTTGTTGTGAGGTCTGCTGCGTTTGGGGCGGCGCTGCAAGGATTTGCGCTTTCTTGGCGTCGAACTCTTCTGGAGTAAGAACTCCCTGATCAAGGAGTTGCTTGAGTGAGGTTAGCTCTTCAATGGTAGATGACATGTTTTTCCTTTCTTGTGTTGTCATACACTGAGCGCTTGCGTATATACGCAAGGTTGTCTATTAGGATAGACAACCTATCGATCCCTCTTTGCTTTGTTTTTTAGGCGTTTGGGCATGGTGAAAGGCAGCGGCTTTTATTGCCTGACAGGCGGCGACAGGTTGGTGTGGTGGAAACTTAGGGGTAAATGGATCTCGCGAGCTCAGCTTGTCGATTTTTCGGCTCCGATGTGCAAAATATTCCTGTTCGGGGTAGGTGGGAGCACGGATTCGACGCAAACTGCTCATCGCCACGCGCTCTTAATAATGGGCGATTCATATAACCCCAGTTCACAAGCTAGGCAATGCTTTGGTTTTTTCGAGGCGACGCCGACAAAGCTCCATTGACCTACCCCGAACAGGAATATTTTGCACATTTGCGGCAATTTTTCGACAAACTGACCTGCGCAGCATTTCTCGCGTGCGTTTTGAGCGCGTTTGGCGGCGCGATTCTCCGCTCACTGTTAATGCCTCGAGTGATAATTCAGTCGTTTGCTCCTTGATTAAGCTTATAAAAATCGAAAAATACCAGTGAAAAATGAAAAAAATACCGCTTATCGCTAAAAATAATGCATAAAGTTTCAAAATTATTAATTTATGTCAACAACAATGAACTTTTGTCGTATAGTTCGCCTTGTAAAACGCACAACGGTTCAGGCTCAAAGTTCAGCCGTTAACGTGCAACGTAGACATCATGCGCATGCGTTGTCGCCGGAAACTCGGATGGCGAAACGCGTAGTGCAAAAGGAACAAGGAGAACGGTAATGAAAAAGAAATTAATTGCTGTCGCGGCGGCCGCTTTGATGGTGGTTGCTTTGGCAGGCTGCTCCAGCTCTGCAAGCTCGAGCAGCGCATCTGCAAGTGCGTCGGGGGCGGCAAGCGCCGCCGCAACGGAAGCGAAGCTTGTCAATGCGGGCATGCTGACGGTAGGCACCTCGCCTGACTACCCGCCTTTCGAGAACCTTGAAGGCGATCAGATTGTCGGCTTTGAGGTTGACTTGGTGAATGCCGTTGCCGACAAGCTGGGCCTGAAGGTTGAGTACAAGTCTATGAACTTCGACTCCATCATTGCCGCTGTAGAGGCAGGCACGCAGATTGACCTGGGCATGAGCGGTTTCTCCATTACGCCCGAGCGCGCGAAGGAAATCGACTTCACCACGTCTTTCTACACCGATGACCTGGGCGTGGCAACGCTTAAGGACGGCCAGTTCACCACCGCCGACTCGCTGAACGCAGACGGCGTAAGGATTGCCGTGCAGAGCGGCACTACGGGTGAGTCGTCCATGAAGGAGAACTACCCCAACGCGGAAGTGATTTCCTACACCAGCTCGAATGACATTTTCGCGGCCCTGACCGCTGGTAAGGCCGATGCGGCTTGCACGAACATTTCCGTAGTGGGCGCTATGCTGAACGGTTCCTACAACGATTGCGCCATGGTGAAAAAGATTCCTTCGGGCGAAGATTACGGCCTGGTTGTTGCAAAGACGAACCCTGCTTTGACGGAGCAAATCAACGGCGCTTTGGAAGAGCTGACCAATGATGGCACGCTTGATGAGCTTCTGGAGAAGTGGGAGCTGAACCTGTAAAGCTGCGGGAGCTTGTGGGTGCGGCATGTTTGTTGGACGGGCGTTCGCGATTTGGTGGACGCCCGTCTTTTGTGCCACGCGATCTTTTTAGGAAAGCGTTTCCTCTCGAAAGCTCACTCGGCTCCAAAACAGACCGTTGCGCTGACTGCGAAACGCAAGAAAAAGATTCAAAAGTGCGACTTTTTGCATAAAATAGTAGAAATACCCATAAAAAATGAATATTTCTGCAATAATATTGCTTTCTCAAACGAAACGCCCTAGAATAAGTGCACTTCAGCTTGAACAAGCCGCGTCCGCAAACGCAGCGCGAAAGCAGCGCGCCCGGCTCACGCGGCGTACCGCATGCAACAAGCTGCCGCTCAAACAAATGAAAGGGAAAGAGGAACCTATGAAAAAGAAACTGATCGCAATCGCCGCGGCAGCCTTGATGGTTGTTGCTTTGGCTGGTTGTGCTTCTTCCGCGAGCTCAAGCTCAAGCTCCGCGAGCGCATCTGCCAGCACCGATGGCCAGTACAAGTTGGTAAAGGAAGGCACGCTGACTGTGGGCGTGTCCCCCGACTATCCGCCTTTCGAGAACCTTGAGAACGGCGAAGTTGTGGGCTTCGAGCCCGACCTGTCCAAGGCTATCGCTGAAAAGCTGGGTCTGAACGTTGAGTTCTCCATTCTGAACTTCGACGCCATTTTGACGGCGGTTGACGCTGGCACGCAGATTGACTGCGGCATTTCGGGCTTTTCCATTGACCCCGAGCGCGCAAAGCTCGTTGACTTCTCCACCTCGTACTTCACCGACGACTTGTCCATTGCAACCATGAAGGACGGCGCGTACACCAGCGCCGATGCCCTGAAGGCTGCAGGCGTGAAGGTTGCCGTGCAGAGCGGCACCACGGGTGAGTCCTACATCCGCGAGAATTATCCCGATGCCGAGGCTGTGTCCTTCACGAACTCCAACGACTGCTTTGCCGCAATGGCTTCTGGCAAGGTTGATGCCGTTTGCACGAACGCTGCTGTTGTTTCCACTATGGTGAACACCTCCTACACCGATGCTGCCGTTGTGGGCACCTATGCCACGGGCGAAGAGTACGGCGCCGCTGTTTCCAAGAGCAACCCCGAGCTGTTGGCCGCCATCAACAAGGCGCTTGCCGAGCTTGAAGCAGATGGCACGCTGGACGCTCTGAGCAGCAAGTGGCTCTAATCTTTTTGAAGTAGCGAAAAAGTTCCGGCGGGAAGCATGCGCTTTTCGCCGGATATTTTGCGTTTAGGCGGTTGTGCGGACCCTTGTGGTTGTGCGGACCTCTGTGGTTGAGCGGACCCCGCGTCCATGCGGTGGGAGATGCGGCGCTTGGCGGAGCAAATCCGAACGAGCCGCTGCAAAGCTGGCCAACTCGGCCGCACGTTGTACGAATCTCCTGCCAGCCCAAACGTAACACAAGCAAGAACGCGGAAGCGTAGTAAAGCGTAGTAAAGAAAAAAGGAACATCCCTATGAATCATCACATTGCAGTACCGCAACAATCGAGAAGCACTCGCGTGGTGCTCGCGGCTTTTGCCGTACTGGTTGCCTTTGCGTGCCTGATGGCGCTGCCGCTGCAAGCGCATGCCTTGGAAACCGTGAAAACCACGGCGAAGACGAACAGCGACTCGGGTGCCGAAATCATGGGCAACAAGACAACGCGTATCACCTGGGAGGGCCAGGCCGACGCGGGCGAAGCGTTGACTCAGGTCACGCTGACGTTTCCCAAGGGAACGACGTTCGGCGTGGACGACGCGCGTGTGACGCTGCTGAAAGATGGCGGCTCCGAGCGCGTTGCTATTCTGAAGAAAGCCCAGTTCAGCTCCGAGGGCCAAACGATCACTGCAACGTTTAATACCGCGGGCTACGAAGGCGACTACTACCGCCTGGAAGTCTACGATGTGATTTTCCCCGCTGCGGGCGGCGTCCAGCAGATAACGGGCACGTACACGTCGACGGGCATCGAGCATGAGCTGACCGACATCCCCGCAATCAACGTAACGGAAATGACGCTGCCCGAGCAGCTGGCAGAGGCCATTGAGTCTTCCAGCTGGTATAAGTCCTGGTGCGACAATAAATTCCTGAAACTCTTCTTGAACCCTGCCCTCATGGTCCGCTCCATCCCCGTGGTGTTCAACGGCTTCCTTATGGCGCTGGGCATTGTGCTGTGCGCCTTCCCCTGCGCTATCCCGCTGGGCCTGCTGCTTGCGCTCATGCGCATGTCGAAGCTGGCTGTGCTGCGCGGTATTGGTAGTTTGTACGTGAACATCGTTCGTGGCACGCCGCTGTTCTTGCAGATTTACGTGGCGTTTTTCGGCTTGCCGCTGGCGGGCATCAACATTCCGAACTTCCCGCTGGGCGTTATCGTGCTGTTCATGAACTCCGCGGCGTATTTGTGCGAAATCTTCCGCGCGGGCATTCAGTCCATTCCCAAGGGTCAAAACGAGGCATCGCGCTCTTTGGGCATGAACGCAGCGCAAACCATGATCTTCGTTATCATTCCGCAGACCGTTCGTCGTGTTATCCCTACTATGACCAGCGAATTCATCTTGCTGTACAAGGACACCTCGCTGTTGGCCGCCGTTGGCATTATGGAAGTCGTGCAGTACTCCAAGAGCATTGTGGCGTCCACCGGCTCCATTACGCCTTACATTGTTGCGGCGCTGTTCTACCTGGTCATCACGCTGCCGCTTGCTAAGTTCGTGGGCAAGCTGGAGATGAAGCTCGCGGGTACCGATGGAGGCGCAGCCGGTTCTTCGCGTAAGAAGCGTTTCGGCAAGAAGGGCGACGCTGCTCCTGCAAGTCGTTGCGCCGACGAAGAAGCCGTTGCCGCTGCAAACGCCGAATTCGCAGCTCAAGAAGCCTCTATGGGCATACCCGTGGTAAAGAAAGGGGGCATGTAATGACAGCCGCCAATAATCCCGCCGTTTCCGCGACCGAAGCCGCCGTTTCCGCGACCGACGCCGCCGCTGTGGCCGCGACTGAGACAACCGCCACAAGCGCCGCTGCCGCGCCTGCGACCGCCGCTGCGACTGCCGGCGCTGCAACCGCCGAAAACCTGCACCATGTGGGACAGGAAGTGGTCGTAAGCATCCGCGGCCTGAAGAAAAACTTCGGCGACCTGCACGTTCTGAAAGGCGTTGACCTGGATGTTCATCGTGGCGAAGTGGTTGTTATCCTGGGTCCTTCCGGCTCGGGCAAGTCCACCATGCTGCGTTGCATCAATCGCCTGGAAGAACCCACCAGCGGTCAGATTTTCTTCGAGGACACGGAAATCACCTCGAAGGATACCGACATCAACGCGGTGCGCGCCAAGCTGGGCATGGTCTTTCAGAGCTTCAATTTGTTCCCTCACTTGACCGCGAAGAAAAACGTCATGCTGGCGCAGCAAAAAGTGCTTAAGCGTAGCAAGGAAGAAGCGGAGAAAGTTGCTATCGAGCAGCTGACGAAAGTCGGCCTGGCAGAGCGCGTGGACTACAAGCCCAGCCAGCTTTCCGGCGGCCAGCAGCAGCGCGTTGCCATTGCGCGCGCGTTGGCGATGGATCCGCACGTGATGCTGTTTGACGAAGCGACCAGCGCTCTTGACCCCGAACTCGTACGCGATGTTTTGGGCGTCATGAAAGAGATGGCCAAAAACGGCATGACCATGATTGTGGTTACGCACGAAATGGGCTTCGCGCGCGATGTTGCCGACCGCGTGGTGTTCATGGACGGCGGCGTTATTGTTGAGCAGGGCACGCCCGAAGACGTTTTCGACCATCCGCAGTCGGAGCGTACGAAGGACTTTTTGGGCCACATTTCGTAGGGAAGTGTTTCTTTTCGCACCCTTTTGTTGCCTAAATGTCTTAAAACGGCTCCTAACAGGTTACTATTCGGTTTCTTTACCGAAAACGCTTTAGCGCGTCATAGTGTTTGCGCATATAATTCGGCGTGAGGAAAACTCGCGAAATCTTTGCGCCGTATGCGCAGGTTTCACCTTAGAAGCTGAATGCCCAAGAGACGGCATTCACCATGAAGGAAAAAAGGAGGAAGCACATGAAGAAGAAGCTCATTGCGGTTGCGGCAGCAGCGTTGATGGTTGTCGCCTTGGCTGGCTGCTCTAGCTCCAGCTCCAGCGCGTCGGCATCTGCATCGGGCAGCGCATCTGCTGGCGCAAGCGGTTCCTACACGGGATTGGGCGATGGTTCTACCTTGAACTTCGTGACCGGTGGCGAATCGGGTACGTACTACGCTGTTGGCGGCGTCATTGCTCAGGACGTGACCAACAACCAGAAAATCAAGGTGACCAGCCTGTCTGGCGCTGGCTCCAAGGCAAACGTTATTGCTCTGGAAGACAAGGAAGCTCAGTTGGGCTTCTGCCAGTCCGACGTTCTGTCTTACGCTTATGAAGGCAAGAATCTGTTCGACACTGCTGTTAAGGACTTCAGCATTGTTGGCGCTCTGTACGACGAGACCGTTCAGATTGTTACCTGCGACCCCACCATCAAGACTGTTGCCGACCTGAAGGGCAAGAACGTTTCCATTGGTGCTGCTGGATCGGGTGTTTACTTCAACGCGATTGACGTTTTGGGCGCTTACGGCATGACCGAGTCCGACATCAACCCCACCTATCAATCCTTCCAGGATTCTGCTGACTCCCTGCAGAATGGCCAGATTGACGCCGCTTTCATCGTAGCAGGCGCTCCCACCACGGCTATCACGCAGCTGTCCACTTCCAAGCAGGCTTACCTGGTTGCTCTTGACAGCGAGCATGTTGACTCTCTGATGAAGACTTCTCCGTACTACAGCAAGTCCGTTATTGCTGCTGGTACTTACAAGGGCATCGATGAGGATGTGACCACGGTTTCTGTTCAGGCAGTTATCATTGCCGATAACAGCGTTTCCGAAGATGCAATTTACGCGTTCACCGCTGACCTCTTCGAGAACTTGGACACCCTGGCTGGCTCCAACGCCAAGTTTGGCGAGATGAGCCTGGAGAAGGCAACTTCCATCACCAACGTTCCGTATCATCCGGGTGCTGCGAAGTACTATGCCGAGAAGGGCAAGACCGTTACTGCCGCGTAATTCCTACGAATTGGCATAACGCTGCTTAACGCACAAGAAACGGGTCGCGACGGGGATTTGTTCCGCCGCGACCTGTTGTATCAAGAAATACTCGTTCCCTTGATTGGGAATTCTTTGTTTCCATCAGGCATTTCCTT